>NZ_JBXGGI010000073.1:0-29652 GCF_056854775.1 Mannheimia sp. | reverse complement strand
AAGATTTTCATCTGCCATTGGTAAGAAAGCCAAAATGCTATCTTCAGCAAAGATTTGGCGAGCAGTTTTATTATGCTTTTCTGTTGTCTTTACATTACACACTAAGGCAGTATGTTGATAATCTTTACTGGTTAAGGGGATTTTAGTTTGATTACGAACCCAAGAATTTGCCCCATCAGCACCTATCACTAATTTAGCTGAAATCATCTCGCCATTATCAAGTGTTAAAAATGCCCCATTCTCGCTTATACCTAATGTTTTCGGGGTTGCAACAATATATTCCACGTTTGATTGCTTAGAAATCTGCTGCCAGAGTACGTGTTGAATAACCGCATTTTCAATAATAAAGCCAAGTTGTGATAAGCCTAGCTGTTTAATTTCGGCATCGTTATTATCGAAATGAATGTTGGCAAAGCTGTCTTTTTCCCAAACAAACATTTCAGTATAAGGGGAGAGGCGATGTTCGGGAATTTGTTGGAATGCTCCAATTTGCTCCAACATTTTCTGGCTTGAGGCATTGATAGCACTGACTCGATGGTGAGTTTTGCTATCATCAAATTGAGGCGTGTTTTTTTCAATGATTTTAATTTGGCAGTTGGTCTCTTTTAATAGCCCGGCAAGAGCAAGTCCAACCATTCCGCCGCCAATAATAACAATATCTGTAGATTTCATAACTGATTGCATTTCAACATTTACAAGCGGTCAAATTTTCTCTAAAAATTGCAATTTATGGAAAAAATTTAACCGCTTGTAGCTCAACTAATTAGAGGTTTTCTTATGGTGTTTTTCCAAACTTTTATGGCGAATTTGTACATTCTTACCTTTTGCTTGAAAATATTTTGCCAATTGCTCGGCAATAAATACAGAGCGGTGTTTCCCACCGGTACAGCCAATCGCAATAGTCAAATAGCTACGATTATTTTTCTCTAACATTGGTAGCCACATTTCTAGATAATTGCGTGTTTGGTAGATGAAATTATGTACATCGGTTTGGCGTTCTAAAAAATCGATCACCGGCTGTTCTAAGCCCGTCATAGGACGAAGCTCCGGATTCCAATGTGGATTTGGCAAAAAGCGAACATCAAACACATAATCGGCATCGGCAGGTAAACCGTATTTAAAACCGAAGGATTGGAAAATAATTTTGAGTTCTTTATCGCTAGAACCTTGTAATAAATGACGTAGATTTTCTGCCAACTCGTGTGAAGAGATATTGCTGGTATCAATAATATAGTTAGCATTTTGTACTAATGGCTCAAGCAATTTCCGTTCGAGATCAATCGCTCCTTCCAATGAAAGATCATTTTGTGTGGAAAGTGGATGAATACGGCGAGAGTCGCTATAACGGCGAATGAGCGTATTACGATCACAATCTAAGAAAATCAGCTTAGTATTTAAAGGTTCAAGCTGAGTAAGTAATTCTTCAATGGCATTAGGCGTATTCGGCAGATTGCGAATATCTAAGCTAATGACCGCAGAACGGTTTTCTTGAGTAAGATAGTAAGTTAAGGTTGGAATTAAGGCTAAAGGAATATTATCAACGCAGTAATAGCCTGCATCTTCTAATGCTCTTAATGCCACTGACTTACCGGAGCCGGAATGCCCACTGATAATGATTAACTCCATATTGCCTCACTATTATTCTTCATCTTTTAGGTGATTATCAGCATACACCAAAATTTGCCAAATATCCTCTGCTGATTCTGCTGCTCGGAGCTGTTTTAATAAGGATTTATCCGCTAATTGTTTCGCAATTTGTGGCAAGCAACTTTTATATTGTTCGCAGCTATTTTCAGGAAACATAATCGCATAAATAAGATCAACATCTTTGTTATCTTGTGCTTCATAATCAATGGCTTCTTCTAATTGCAAAAATACCGCAATTGGTTTGTCTAAGGTTGAGCCGTTACAAGCGGGTAATTTTGCGTGAGGAATTGCAATTCCTTGATTTAGTCCTGTTGTGCCGAGTTTTTCACGCTTAAACAACTTGGTAAAACATTCTACTGGACAGAGGGCTTCGTCTTGCTCTTGTAAATTTTCCAACTGGTTAATGGATTCAGCCACCACTTTTCCGACTAGCTCTAACGCCCGTTTTTTACTGGAAACCAACACGCCTTGACGAATGTTTTCAGGGCTTAAAAATTCCGTTAATTTTGTCATAATTTTTCATCTAAAGATGAAATCCCCTAAAAAGGGGATTTTAGTTAAAGTTTGAATTGATCGCCTAAATAAACACGTTTTACATCAGGATTTTCAAGCACTTGCTGTGGCGTACCGCTGGCTATCATTTCACCACTCCCCACAATATAAGCACGTTCGCATACATCTAAGGTTTCACGCACGTTATGGTCGGTGATCAGAACGCCTAAGCCACGCTCTTTTAAATTCACGATGATTTTTTTAATATCAATCACGGAAATGGGATCAACCCCGGCAAAGGGTTCATCTAACAGAATAAATTTCGGATTTGCCGCTAAAGCACGGGCAATTTCCACTCGGCGACGCTCCCCACCGGAGAGCGATTGCCCTAAACTGCTGCGGATATGCTCAATATGAAATTCTGAAATCAACTCTTCAGCACGGTCTTTGCGTTCTTTATCATTAATGTCTTTACGCACTTGTAGCACGGACATCAAATTATCATACACGCTCAAACGGCGGAAAATAGAAGCTTCTTGCGGCAGATAACCAATGCCTTGCTTTGCACGGTCGTGCATTGGTAATGTGCTGATATCTTCATTATCAATGCGGATTGTGCCGTGATCGTGGCGAACTAAGCCAACAACCATATAGAAAGTAGTTGTTTTACCCGCACCGTTCGGACCAAGCAAGCCAACAATTTCACCTGATTTTACATTCAGACTCACATCTTTGACGACTTGGCGTTGTTTATAACTTTTTGCTAAATGTTCTGCATAAAGTACAGACATAGATTAACCCTATTTTTTCTTATTATCTTGAAGTTCGTTTGGAATTAACACGGTTTTCACGCGTGATTTACTGCCACTTGTCGCTTTAAGTTGCTGCTTTTTCACATCATAAGTAATTTTATTTGCTCGAATAAAGCTACCTTGTTGTTTTAATTCAGCATTGCCGATTAAGGTTAAAAATTCTGAATTTAAATCGTAATGAACACTACTGCCTTTACCATTTACAGGTTTGCCATTGTCTAAGGTTTGCTGGAAGGTAACCGGCGAACCAGTAGCATCAATTGTCTCTTTTTTCCCCTCTTGACGAGTAATTTTTACATTCGCAGCGGTTACTTTAATGGAGCCTTGTGTAATCACTACGTTATCGCTAAAGGTAACGATATTATTCGTCATATCTAAAGATTGGCTGCCTGAATCAATATTAATAGGCTGATCAGTATCACCTTTTAACGCATAAGCTGAAAAACTGCTACCTAGTAACATCGTTACTAAAATAGATTTAAACATTAATTTCATTTTTATTCCTTTTGAAAAGCAAATTATTCTTTTGTTTCTTTAATAATAGTCGGTTCAATGTAAGATTTTACCTCTTTTTGCAAGGTGGCAACTTGCTGTTTTAAGTTACCTTTTAATCCAACTCCCGTTGTTGTAAAGCCCGAGCCTATTGATTTTACCGCACTTTCGGTAAAAATATCCTGTGTGTTTAAATCAACGGTTAAAGTATCCGTAGTGATCTGTTGTAAACGAGAAGCAGGATCTAACGCATCAAGTTTGATATTACCCTTTAAATTTAACATTTTTTCTTTGGTAATTTCAGCGTAATCAGCACTCACTTTCCACTGTTTTTGCGTGGATTCTTTTGCAAAAAGTTCAATAAAAGGTTTAAAAAACTCGGTTCGCTCGGTGGATTCGTAACGTTTGATTTCTGTAGCCTGAGCGAAATATTGTGGATTGCCTTTCAAATCATAAACTGTAGTGGACATTTTATTCCCTACATATTCAGGCTGCCCTTCCTTTTTAATCAGCTGATCAAGCCCTGTGTTATCTTTCTCTTGTAAGCTGTAATACCAACCGCCGAGTATGGCAACAATAATCAGTAAAATAACGGTTAAGCGTGTATTCATAATCTAAATATAGTCTAAAAATAGTGTTTGATTGTAGCACAAATTTGAAAAGGGATATAGTATGACGTGAAAATGCAAAAAAGTGAGAAAAAACAACCGCTTGTGAAAGCACTACAAGCGGTTAAAAAAGTAAATTTTTTTGCAAATTATTTAAAGATTGCCCAAACAGGGGAGTGGTCAGATGGTTTTTCCATCGCACGAATTTCTAAATCAATCCCTGTTTCTACGCAACGCTCAGCAAGTGATTTTGAGGCGAGAATTAAATCAATCCGCAAGCCACGATTATCGTCAAAACCTTTAGAGCGATAATCAAACCACGAGAATTTATCATTTGCCTCAGGGTTTGCGGCACGGAAAGTATCGATTAAACCAAAGCTGTGTAAACGCTCTAGCCACTCCCGCTCTTCGGGTAAAAAAGAACATTTTCCATCACGCAACCAACGCTTGCGATTAACTTCACCGATGCCGATATCCAAATCGGTCGGGCTGATATTCATATCGCCCATAATGATAATTGGATTTTCTGGCTTTAGCTTGGTTTCCAAGTAGTGTTGCAAATCAGCATAGAATTTCTGCTTAGCAGGGAATTTGGTTTCGTGGCTACGATTCTCTCCTTGTGGGAAATAACCGTTTAATACAGTTAAAACGCCAAAATCGGTTTCGATATCCGCCATAATCATTCTCTTTTGAGCATCTAACACATCAGTTGGAAAACCTTTACGCACTGCAAGCGGCTCTTTTTTCGTTAATAGAGCAACGCCATAATGCCCTTTTTGCCCGTGATGGAAAACGTGATAACCCAAATGATTGACTAAATCGTAAGGGAAATCTTCATCAGCCACTTTGATTTCTTGTAAGCCAATTACATCGGGCTGATGTTTTTCGATAATTGCTTCAAGTTGATGCGGTCTGGCACGCAAGCCATTGATATTAAAAGAGATAAATTTCATTGAGTATCCTAAGATTTTGCAAAAAATAGATGAAAATAGACCGCTTGTCATCTCTGCAAGCGGTCTGATTTTGCGAAAACTTTGCGTATTATAACTTAAAGTGTCATTGCTGCAATCCAGCCGAACACTAATAATGGAATATTAAAGTGGATAAAGGTTGGTACAACAGAATCCCAAATGTGGTCGTGTTTGCCGTCAGCATTCAAGCCTGATGTTGGACCAAGCGTTGAGTCAGAAGCCGGTGAGCCAGCATCGCCTAATGCGGCTGCTACACCCACAATCGCCATTGTAGCAAGTGGTGAGAAACCAAAAGACACACAAAGTGGCACGTAGATTGAGGTAATAATCGGCACGGTTGAGAATGATGAGCCAATCCCCATTGTGATGAATAAGCCAACTACAAGCATTAATAGTGCTGCCATTTCTTTTGATGAGATAACATCACGCAGGCTTTCCACTAATGCAGGTACACCACCGGTTGAATTAACCACGCCGGCAAAGCCTGAGGCTGCAATCATTACAAAACCGATCATTGCCATTAAACGTAAGCCGGCTTGGAACACATCGTTACTCTCTTTTAATTTGAATACGCCACCTAAGGCAAAAATCACTAAACCGACTAAACCGCCGATAATGGTTGAATTTGTCGCTAATTGCACGGAGCAGGTTGCGATAATTGCTAAAATACTAATTCCAATATGGAAAGATTTAACGTTAGCTACTCGAGTTTCAATATCATCAACAGTTGGCTCAGGTGTATTTTCTGCATACACACGAGGTTTACGGTATGACACAAAGAATGCAAAAAGTAATCCTACGATCATACCTGATACCGGTATAAGCATTGCTTTTGTCATTTCAGCGGTTGTAGTTACCAATTGGAATGGCTCACCTGCTTGGTTAATATTTTTAACTAAGATACTTTCAATGAAGATTTGACCGAAACCTGCCGGAATTAACATATAAGTGGCGGTTAAACCAAATGTTAAAGCACAAGCAACCGCACGGCGGTCAATCTTTAATTTATTCATCACGCTTAATAGTGGTGGAATTAAGATTGGAATGAAGGCAATATGAATCGGAATTAAGTTTTGTGAAGACATTGCAAAGGCAACTAACACAAATAGTACAATATATTTAAACCACGTTACGGAGCGACCTGATGGGCTGTGTCCGAATGATTTAATCACTTTATAAGCTAATAAATCGGTTACACCTGATTTTGAAAGAGCTACTGCAAAAGCACCAAGCACGGCATAGTTCATTGCAGTTTCTGCACCACCACCTAAACCACCGGTAAAACTTTTTATTGTTTTTTGTAGTGCATCAGTAAATCCGACACCTTCAACACCTAAATTGCCGATTAAGCCACAGGTAAGTGCAGAAATAATAAGAGCGATTACCACGTTAATTCTAAGCAAGCTCAGTACTAACAATACGATAATCGAAATAAAAACTTCGTTAGATAGCATTGTGTTTGTCCTTAAGTAATAAAAATAGTATTTAATTTACCCCAAAAAATAGAGTTGTCGAGAAATTTTTTTAAATTAGGGAACTTTTTTGAAAATTAACATTGGAGTAATGCTATCAATATTTATTTTTTTGATATAGATCTCATTTTTGATTTTTGAGATTTGCTAGAATTAACTACCATTTTTGAGGTATTTCGTATTAGATAGAGGCTGTTATGAGCGAAATTGCACTTACTGTCAGTTTATTATCTTTAGTGGCAGTGCTTGGTTTATGGATGGGTCATATCAAAATTAGAGGCGTTGGCTTAGGCATCGGTGGCGTGTTATTTGGCGGGTTATTGGTGTCCCATTTTATGGCACAATTTGGTGTTAAACTTGATGCCCATACTCTCCACTTTATTCAAGAATTCGGTTTAATTTTATTTGTTTACTCAATAGGTATTCAAGTTGGTCCAGGGTTCTTTGCTTCTCTTAAACATTCAGGCTTAAAGCTCAATGGCTTTGCCGTTTTGATTGTGTTACTTAGTGGGGTTTTTGTTGTTCTTATTCATAAATTGTTCAGTATTCCTCTACCTGTGATTTTAGGTATTTTCTCGGGAGCAGTTACTAACACACCTTCTCTAGGGGCAGGGCAACAAGTGCTTGCTGAACTAAGTGGAGGGAGTGTAACCGAAATTATGGGGATGAGTTATGCCATTGCTTATCCGTTTGGGATTATCGGTATTTTGCTGACAATGTGGTTAATTCGTATCATCTTAAAAGTTAATATTGATAAAGAAGCGGAAACTTTTAACCAAGCCCAAAATCAAGGTAAAGAACAACTCAGCACTTTAAATGTGCGTTTAACAAATCCTAATATTAACGGTTTAACACTTAATCAATTACCTGATTTTGATTTGCACGAAGTTTCCTACTCTCGTTTAAAAAGAGGTGAGGAGCTTTCTATTCCCCGAGTAGATACGGTATTACAAGTTGGCGATATATTACATTTAGTTGGCGATCAAGCATCGCTACATAAAATGCAAATTATTTTAGGCGAAGTCGCAGACGTATCTGTTTCTACAAAAGGCACAATTTATCGTTCCGAACGAGCAGTAGTTACTAACGAAAAAGTGTTTGGTAAGCAGATTCGCCAATTAATGTTGAAAGGCAAATATGATGTGGTTATTTCACGCCTCAACCGTGCCGGAGTAGAGTTAGTCCCAACAGGCGATATGACACTGCAATTTGGTGATGTGTTGAATTTAGTCGGTCGCCAAGCAGATATTGAAATGGTAATGACGATTATCGGCAATGCACAATCAAAATTACAACAAGTCCAAATGTTGCCGATTTTTATTGGGATTGGATTAGGTGTATTGCTAGGTTCTCTCCCAATTTATCTACCGGGCTTTCCTGTTGCATTAAAACTTGGTTTAGCTGGAGGACCGCTTGTGGTTGCCCTTATTTTGGCAAGAATTGGTAGTATTCGTAAACTCTACTGGTTTATGCCACCAAGTGCGAACCTTGCTTTACGTGAAATCGGGATTGTACTCTTTCTTGCCGTTGTTGGTTTAAAATCCGGTGGGCGATTCCTTGAAACATTACTCAGTAGTGAAGGTATGGAGTGGATTCTCTTTGGTGCAATCATCACATTCTTCCCACTTATGATTACAGGATTGATTGCCAGAATTTACGCCAAAATGAATTACCTAAGTCTTTGTGGATTACTCGCCGGCTCAATGACTGACCCACCGGCTCTCGCATTCGCTAACGAAATCAAAGAAGGCAACGGTGCAGCTGCTCTTTCTTATGCTACTGTTTACCCACTTGTAATGTTTCTACGCATAATGTTGCCACAAGTGCTGGCGATAATGCTTTGGGTTGCAGGGTAGTATTCTTCTTAATATACGAAGGGGTAAAAGAATAAATTCTTTTACCCCTTTTTCTGTTTACTGTGTATTTGTTATTTTTCTTTACGGATTTTGTTCACTTCCCTCAATAAAGCTTGGATTGCGGTATCAGCAAAAATATCTTCAATATTTACGGTCAAGCGACGTCGCCAGTTGGCATATTGAGTACTAGTTCCCGGAATATTAACAGGTTCGGTCATTCCTAACCAGTCTTCAGGTTGGAAGCCGAATAATCCGCTGCTTACATTAGCGACATAGGTTTGCAAACGGTGAATAAATGGCGTATTTACCGCTGAATTAAGTTGCTCGCTAATTTCAGGTTCTATCACCACATTATTCTCTTGTAAGCGTTGTAATATTTTGACTTTGGCATTGACTCGGTCTTGTTTGAGAATGGTCAAAATATCCGCATTTGGATACACACCGAATTTTTCGCCTAATTCAAAATCATATCCTCGCCAATAACCATTGATGGTTGGTAAATCGTGAGTACTTAATGTTGTCATAGCTTGGTAAGGATAATGTTGCAAGTCGCGACTTTTTCCTTGTTCATCAAATTCAAAATAGAAGATTTTGTAAGACAGAATTCCTGCATTTTTGAGTTTGCTGACAATTTCTTTTGGCACAGTGCCTAAATCTTCACCGATAATCAGGCATTGATGGCGTTGGCTTTCAAGTGCCAAAATAGCAATTAAATCATCAACAGGATAACGGATATAAGCACCATTCACTGCACTGTCGCCTTTTGGAATCCACCATAATCGTAATAAAGACATAATATGGTCAAGGCGTAATGCTCCGCAATGCTTCATATTAGCTCTGACCAGCTCAATAAACGGGCGATAGGCTTGTTGTTTTAACACGTGTGGATTCATTGGGGTTAAGCCCCAGTTTTGTCCTTGTGGACCTAATACATCAGGTGGAGCACCGACAGACGCATTTAAACAATAAAGTTGTTTGTCATTCCACGTTTCTGCTCCGTTGGGGCTGACGCCAACGGCGAGATCGCGATACATACCAATGTTCATATTTTGCTGACGGCAAATTGCATCACATTCGGCTAATTGCTGATCGGCAATGAATTGCAACCAAAGGTAAAATTCCACGTCTGCTTTATGTGTTTCTCTAAATTGTTGTACGGCAGCAGAATGGTAATCTTGGTATGCTTTCGCCCAAAAATCCCAGCCCCATTGGTCCGCAAATTGTGTGGATAAATATTGATGAAGAGCATCAAATGTAGCTTGAACTTGTAGACTCTCACCACCTTTTTGTACAAATTCAGTGAAGGCTGAGTCGGAACAAGCGGTCATATTTTGCTGGAATTTTGCAAAAGCAAAGCGTAGCCCTTTCAATTTTAACGGAATGATTTGATCGTAATTTAACCAGTCTTGATTGCGTAATTGAGATAACTGTTGCTGGATTTCAGCGGAATGAAACCAAGTTTGAGCTTCATCGCTTTGTTGAAATTCTACCAACTGATTGACATCAATGTAAGCAATATTCAGCCATCGGCGAGAGGATGGGCTGTATGGGCTTGCAGAATTAGGGTTTGCCGGAAAAAGCGAGTGAATCGGATTCAAACCAATAAAATCTGCTTGGTAAGGTGCAATTTGTTGGATGAAGTTTTTTAAATCGCCAAAATCACCGATTCCCCAGTTGTTGGCTGATTTTAAGGTGTAAAGTTGTAGAAATGTTCCCCATAATTTTTTTTGTTCAAGCACGGCTTGAGGTTGATAGCAACGCTCTGGAGCGATAATAATCGTGCAATTAAAGGTTTTATCTACCGTGTTTAGTTGTAATTGGTGATAACCTAAAGGTAAGTCTTGAGGTAATGTAATTCCCCGAGCTTTAATTTTACCGGAAATAATTTGGCTTGAGCTTTCTAGTTGGAGCTGCCAATTGCCGGTTAATGGATTTTTTTTATCGGCTAAATGGAAAGGTAAAAAACAGGGTTGGTGCTGATAAAAAATTTTGACAGCAGGAATTGGTGTAGTGCTTACTTGAATATTGCCGTTAAATGTTTTGAATAAAGTATATTTTATTTTTTCAGACGCTGATTTTTTTACACCACGTTCATCGAAAAAATAGGGCATAATACCTGCCCGATGATATTGTTTGGTAGTTATTTTCATCATTTTTCTCCACATATCAAATATATATGAAATACAACAGAAAATAGGCGACTTCCTGTTGAGAAGAAGTCGCCCGAAGTTATTATCTATTCAACCAAATACGTTGTTGATAATCTTTAATTGAGCGGTCTGAGCTAAACGTACCTAAACGGGCAGTATTTAAAATCGCACTACGTAGCCAAGCTTCTTGATCTAAATAGGCTATACCAATTTTCTCTTGTGTTTGGCGGTAGCTGTCAAAATCGGCAAAGACTAGGAACGGATCGCGTTCTAGCAGGCTGTCTAACATTAGTTTGAATGTTTCTTTATTGCCGTGGGAGGCTTTCCCTTTGGCTAAGAAATCAACCGCATTTTTCAGAATCGGATCTTGATTGTAATAGGTTTTAGGCTGATAACCTTTTGCTAATAGTTCCCGCACGCTTTCTACGGTATGTCCGAAGATAAAGACATTTTCCTCACCCACCATCTCGGCAATTTCCACATTGGCTCCATCTAGTGTACCTAATGTTAATGCACCGTTAAGTGCCAATTTCATATTACCGGTACCGGAGGCTTCTTTTCCTGCCATTGATATCTGCTCTGAAACATCGGCTGCGGGAATAATTTTTTCCGCAAGGCTGACTCGATAATCCGGTAGGAATACCACTTGTAGTTTATCATTCACTTGTTTATCGTTATTGATAATATCTGCCACATTGTTAATGGCGTGAATAATATTTTTTGCTAAATAATAACCCGGTGCCGCTTTGCCTGAGAATAGGAATACACGTGGAGTGTAATCTTGGTTTGGGTTAGCTTTTAGCGACTGATAGGTCGCAATAATATTTAATAAATTTAAATGTTGGCGTTTATATTCGTGGAAACGCTTGATTTGTACATCAAAAATCGCACTTGGATTGACATTTAATCCTAGTGTTTTATGGATTTCATTTGCTAAAACCACTTTATTGTTACGTTTAATAAGTTGATATTCTTCACGGAAGCCGGTGTCATCAACATATTTTTCAACGCCTTTTAATAATTCCAGATCGTGTGTCCAATCTTGTTTTAAGGTACGATCCAATAAATCACTTAATTGTGGGTTTGCTTGTCTAATCCAACGACGAGGTGTGATGCCGTTAGTAACATTACAGAATTTTGTTGGGAACAATCGGTGATATTCCGGGAATAAGTCAGTTACTAATAGATCCGAGTGAATTTCCGCAACACCGTTTACACGGAAACAGGTAACAACGCAAAGGTTCGCCATACGCACACGATAGTCAAATAGTACGGCTAATTTTTCCCAAATTTTGGCATCATCGCCAAATTCCGCCCGTACTTGGTCGTGGAAAATATTGTTAATTTTTTCCACAATTTGATAATGGCGAGGTAATAATTGCTTAAATAGGCGTTGATCCCATTGCTCAAGAGCTTCAGGTAATAAGGTGTGGTTTGTGTAAGCAAAGGTATTTGAGCAAATATCCCAAGCTTGCTCCCAAGTGAATTGGTGATCATCTAACAGTACACGCATTAATTCAGGTATAGCGAGTGTTGGGTGAGTATCATTCAATTGGATTACTTGGCGTTTAGCCAAATCTTCTAACGGATAACCTTCGCTGAGGTGGAGATCTAAAATATCTGCCACAGAGCAGGCACAATGGAAGTATTGTTGCATTAAGCGTAATTTTTGCCCTGCTTTATGGTTATCATTTGGGTAAAGTACTTGCGTAAGTGCGGCTGCATTGACAATAGTTTTATCTGCGGTTAAGAATTTACCGTCATTAAAAGCATCAAAATCAAAAGATTGATCACTATCTGCCTGCCATAAACGCAGCGGTTGAATGATATTATTTTTGTAACCTACGATTGGCAAATCAAATGCTTTACCTTGAATTGTTAATTTAGGTTGCCACTCATATTGATCAGCTTGAATTTGTTTGATTTTTCCACCAAACCCGATATGACGGGTTTTAGATGGATTAAAACGATGCCAAGGGTAGCTATCACGAGCCCAAGTATCCGGAGCTTCTTTTTGCATTCCCTCTTTAAAGCTTTGTTTGAATAGACCGTATTGATAGTGAAGCCCGTAGCCGGTCGCATTTTGTCCAACAGTTGCCATTGAGTCTAAAAAACAGGCAGCAAGACGACCTAATCCGCCATTTCCCAATGCCGGATCACGCTCTTGCTCTAAAACATCTACTAATTCAACTTGATATTGTTTAAGATATTCACGAATTTGTTCGTAATATCCTAAATTCATTAAATTATTGCCGGTTAAACGACCGATTAAAAATTCCATCGAAAGATAGTTTACGTGGCGTGATTCTGTCGGTTTAGTTGCAGGCTGACTATAAATAAGTTCAAGGGAACCTTCTGCAACGACTTGGTACCATTGCTGTAAGGTGAAGTGTTTTGGATCTGCCACATCAAAGTAGCGACAGTATTTTTCTACAATAGAATTAAATGTCATAGGAAACCCCCAGTTAAAAATGAACACCGCTATTATGTGAAATCCGAATAAAATCAAATCATCCTTATAATCACCTTGTGTGGTATGATTATTAGGAAGTAGTTAGAACATAAATGGAGGATATATCATCCCCATTTTGTTATGAGGGAAAATAGAATTTATTATGTTAATACCATCAAAACTTGTTTGTTCTTTTCGATTACAAAACAGCATCCCTAGAAAACGTTTAATTCAAGAATTAGACAAATCTTGCAGTTATCCGGTTGTATTAATAAATGCACCGGCAGGTTATGGCAAAACCACACTGGTTTCCCAATGGATTGAAGATAAAAAGAATATCGGCTGGTATGCGTTAGATGAAGGCGATAATAATTCGGATCGTTTTGCTGCTTATTTTAGTGCTGCCTTGCATTCTGCAATTAATGAAGAAATAGATGTATTGTTAGAGGAAAATCGCAAAGCTAATTTATTAGCTTTATTTAATCAATTATTGATTAAAGCAGCAGCGTTTTCGGAACATTTCTATCTTGCTATTGATGATTATCATATTATTGAAAATGATGAAATTCATGATGCATTAAAATATTGGATTAAACATCAGCCATCTAATATGACGCTTATCTTGATTTCTCGATCTATTCCGCCGTTAAGTATTGCAAGTTTAAGAGTACAAGAACAATTGTTGGAAATCGATATTAACCAACTTATGTTTGATCACCAAGAAAGTACTGCGTTTTTTCAAGCAAGATTAGGTTCAGAGTTAAATCAGCAAGATGCTATCGCACTTTGTAACGAAGTTGAAGGTTGGCCAACGGCTCTTCAGTTAATTAGCCTTTTTGCGAAAAATAAATCGCATACACTACAAGTGCCACTGCAAGATATTGCCAAACGCTTAGCCAAGTCGAATCATTTTCATATCAACGAATATTTAGCTGATGAAGTGCTCAATAAAGTAGATGAAGAAACCAGGTTGTTTATTTTGCGTTGTTCCATATTACACTCAATGAATGAATCGTTGGTGCAAGCGGTTACCGGAGAGCAGAATAGTCGAACTAAATTAGAATCTCTTGAAAAACAAGGCTTATTTTTGCAACAAATGGCAAACAGTAAATGGCAGAGCAGTGATGATAGTTGGTGGAAATTCCATCCGCTTTTTGCTTCCTTTTTGAATTTATGCTGTCAAAATGAGTTGTATGCTGAACTGCCACAATTGCATCAAAAAGCGGCGAATGCGTGGTTACAATTAGGTTATGTAACTGAAGCCCTGCATCATGCAATGCAGTTATCGGATACCAGATTATTGCTCAATATTTTAGGCAAGCACGCGTGGACTGTATTTCATCAAGGTGAGTTAAAATTATTGGAAGAGAGTTTAAATTGTTTGGATTACGCACATTTAACCGAACATACTAATTTAGTTTTACTCAAAGCTTGGCTGGTGCAAAGCCAGCACCGCCATAGTGAAGTAGGCGGTATTTTGGCAGATTTTTCTCGAGCTTTGACGGAAAATAAGATTGAGTTAAGTAAAACTGCCAATGCGGAATTCAATGTACTACGGGCTCAGGTTGCTATCAATTCCGGTGATGAAAATACGGCACTTCAATTAGCCTCAGAAGCGTTAAATGATCTCTCGGAAAATGCTTATTACGCTCATATTGTTGCCACCTCAATTATTGGAGAAGCTCATCATTGTCATGGCAATCTGGCAGAAGCGTTAGTAATGTTACAAAAAGCAGAGCGTATGGCACGCCAACACCATACTTACCACAATATTTTATGGTCGCAGCTTCAACAATCTGAAATTTTGCTTGCTCAAGGTTTTTCACAAGCTGCCTATGAAATGCTAGATAAAGCAAGTAACTTCGTAAAAGAAAACCACTTACAAAAAGTGCCGATGTATGAATTCCTGCTACGTTCTAAGGGAAAAATTTTGTGGGAATGGTATAACTTGGATAAAGCTGAGTCGATGGCAGTTGCCGGAATGAATGCCTTATCTAAATTTGAAGACAAGTTACAATGCTTAACCTTACTCACTAAAATTTCATTAGCTCGAGGCAATTTGGATAACACTGCTCGCTTATTAGGTGAAGTTGAGCAGTTAGAGCATTCTCACTCTTATCACCACGACTGGATTGCGAATGCTGATCAAGTGAGGATGTTTTATTGGCAGATGACAAATGACATTCAGTCTGCTCGTAATTGGTTGATTCAAAATCCATCACCAATTTCCGATAAAAACCATTTTACTCAAATTCAATGGCGTAATATTGCACGGGCTCGAATCTTGCTTGAAGAATATACTGAAGCGAAAGTAATTTTAGATAATTTAATTGAAACTGCTGAAAAATTTTCTTTGATCAGTGATTTAAATCGTGCATTAATTGTTCGTAACAGGCTTTATTTTTTACAAGGCGAGAAAGAATTAGCTCAGCAAGACTTAATTCAGGCACTAAAACTGACACGGCAAACAAACTTTATCAGTGCTTTTGTGATTGAAGGAGATGTGATGGCACAACAGATCCGCCATTTATTGCAACTCAATGTGCTGGATGAATTAGTGTTACATAAAGCACAATTTATTTTACGCAACATCAATCAATTTTATCGCCAAAAATTTGCACACTTTGATGAAAATTTTGTGAATCAATTATTGAAAAATCCGAAAGTACCGGAGCTATTAAGAATTAGCCCATTAACACAGCGGGAATGGCAGGTACTAGGCTTGATTTATTCAGGGTATAGCAATGAACAAATTTCAGATGAATTGCAAGTAGCAGCAACCACAATTAAAACCCATATTCGAAATCTGTATCAGAAAATCGGTGTTACTAATCGTAATGAAGCGATCAGCTATACGAAAGAGCTGCTTATGTTGATGGGGTATAATTGATCTCAGTCGCACAGGGGAACAAGCGGTTTGTTTTTTGTGATTTTTTGCAATATCGTCCACATTCCCCTAATCGGCTTCGATTCTTCCCCTAACGGGGAAGATTAATTTCCCACCCAAATCGCCATAATTTTATCCTCATCCAGTAGACGGCTAAATGCAAAATAGCTGTCATTTTTGATGGTTCGGTGAGCTCCGGCACCAATAGCCGGATGACGTTGGCGGAATTGTGCCAGCTTTTGCCAGTGTTGATACAACGCCTGCTTCTGAGCGTTTTGTCGTAACTCTTGCCAATTCATATCTGAACGAGTGCCTTGTATCGGGTCTGAACCGGTTGCTCCAAATTCTCGTCCGCTCTCATCACCATAGTAGATTTGCACAGCACCGGGAGAAAGCAACAGTAAATTAGCGGCAATTTTTTGTTTTTCGATATTTTGTTCACTATCAGAATGGAAGAATAATCTTGTATCGTGTGAAGATAAATAGCTCAGCACATTGAAGTCGCTTAATTTACGGCTCATTTCACCATAAACCGGTTCAATATGGGCAAAGCAATTTAGTCCTTTTTTAGCCTGATCTTGAAAATCGAAGTTGATCATTGCATCAAAGCCGTTTTGATAATAATCACTTTTGAACACGCCGTGTCCCCAAGCCTCTCCTGTCATCCAAAAGTTATCATTAAAGCTGGCTTGGGGATTAGCTTGTTGCCATTCGTTTAAAGCTTGTTGAGCGGATTGTTTTAATGCCAGCCACGTTGATTTTTCCACGTGTTTGGCGGTATCAACCCGAAAGCCGTCAATTCCATATTTTCGCACCCAATCCGATAACCAACTGATTAAATAATCACGAACTTTAGCATTTGGCAATACTTTGGCATTGGTATTTTTATTTGCAAAAAATTCAGGTAATTGGACCGCTTGTTCACTCTCGGTTTTTAGATCCGGAAGGGCGGAGAGCGACCTTTTTAAATCATCAAATTTAGGGCTGTCGTAATCGGCAATATCGGCACGAACCCACGCTTTTCCCCACCAATTTTGCCAAGCCTGATTATCATTAAAGCGAATAAAATCGTTAAAGCTGTGCCAGTTTTGTCCTGATTTAGGTTTCCAATGTGTCCATTTTTCGCCTAATGTGTGATTGATTTCCTCCGGTTTTAGGTAAAATCCACCAAAGTTAAATTCCTGCATATCCGCAAGCGTAGCATAGCCGGTATGGTTCATCACCACATCAAACAGTACTCGAATGCCACGTTGATGGGCTTGTTGAACAAAATGGCTTAAATCGTCCTCAGTGCCCATATTGGCATCTAATTTTGTCCAATCCAAATGGTAGTAACCGTGATATCCATAATGCGGAAAATCGCCTTTATCACCACCGCCAACCCAGCCGTGCATTTGCTCCAGTGGGGAACTAATCCATAAAACATTGACGCCTAGCTGCTGTAGATAATCTAATTTTGAGGTTAAGCCTTTTAGATCTCCGCCGTGAAACGTGCCGATTTCTTGCATTCCGTCTTTTTGTCGGTTGTAGCTGTGGTCATTGCTGGGATCGCCGTTATAGAATCTATCGGTTAGTACGAAATAGACAGTAGCATTTTTCCAATCGAAGGTCGCATTATTTGAGGTGTTGCTTTTTTCCAGCAAAATTAGACCGCTTGCGTTTTCGTCAGGCATTAAGGTAACTTTGCCGTTTTTAACTATGGCAGTGTTTCCTGAATAGAAATCCCTCACTGATTCTCCTTCGGAAAAAGTAGAGGAAACATCAATTTCAATCGGTTTTTTGTCCCAATTCGGGCAACTTTGAAGTACAGATTCATTATGTTGTGGTTGCTGTTCTACACTGATTTTTAGTGTCGGTGTGCCACCTCGCATATCAATTTGTGCCATATAATTGCCTTGACGAAATAGGCGTAGTTGAGGAGCATCATTCATACAAGGTACTAACGTAACCGATTGATTTAATTTTATCGTTTGTTGTGGCTGATAACATTGTTCGCCAAATTTAAACGTAAGCGGATAACTGCCTTTTTCTAACTGCACTTGGGATTGAAACAACTGTTTTTCGAGATTATCGTTAAAATCAGAAAAATGGGAATGTTGCCAAGATTGGGCAAAAAGGCTTGAGGTATAGAATAAGCAAAGATAAGGTAACGCATTTTTCATAGACACCTCTATAAATGACGACCGCAGTATCAACTTGACAAGCGGTCGTTTTTTGAGAATTTTTTGCAAACTAGCCTTTCACACCGCCGGCAGTTAAGCCACCGATTAGCCAGCGTTGTGCCAATAAGAAGACGAGTGTAATCGGAATCGCAGATAAGACCGCTGCGGCTGCAAAATCACCCCATAAGTAATTTTGCGGATAGAGATATTGTTGCATACCAACGGCTAGGGTGTAGCTGTTTACATCACGTAATAAGAGTGAGGCAACCGGTACCTCTGTAATAGCAGCAATGAATGAAAGAATGAATACTACCGCTAAAATTGGTACGGAAAGCGGTAATAAGATTAATCGGAACGCTTGCCACGGAGTTGCACCGTCAAGAGATGCTGCTTCTTCCAGCGAGCCGTCAATGGTTTCAAAGTAGCCTTTTATTGTCCAAACGTGTAAGGCAATTCCGCCTAAATAAGCAAAAATTACGCCACCGTGTGTGTTTAAGCCAAGAAACGGTACATACTGCCCAAGACGATCAAACAACGCATATAAGGCAACTAAGGAAAGCACTGCTGGGAACATTTGGAATATTAGCATACCTTGTAGAATAGTTTTTTTGCCTTTAAATTTCATTCGGGCAAATGCATAAGCACAGGTTGTTGATAAGGTTACAATACCGATAGAAGTAATTGTTGCTACTTTGATAGAGTTCCATAACCAGCGTAGCACAGGGAACGGTGGAGGTGTTACCGTGCCGTCAGAATGTGTTACGTCAAAGCCTAATGCTGCCTGCCAATGCTCCCACGAAATTTGGCTTGGAATAATATCACCGATAGCCAGATTTCCCGGTCGTAATGAGATACCAATAACCATCAATAAAGGGAAAATAATTAAGGCAAGGAAACAAATTAAAAAGAAATGGGTTGCCCATACACGATAACGCACAGATTTAGATTGAACAATTGCCATATATAACTCCTGAAGTTAGTTTGGGTCAGGGATTGTTAAATCCCTACCACTTTTATAATTCCATTTTGGTTGCTTTGATATTTAAGAGTGCTAAGCCACCGACTAATAAGAAAATAATCGTTGCGATAGCGGCTGCTAAGCCGAAATCTTGCGTACCACTTCCTTCAAAGGCAATACGGTAAGTATAGCTGACTAATAAATCGGTATAACCGGCAGGGGTGGTGGTTCCAATCATATCCGGGCGACCATTTGTTAATAATTGAATTAATACAAAGTTGTTAAAGTTAAATGCAAATGAAGCAATCATTAACGGAGTAAGCGGTTTTAACAGTAATGGGAACGTGATTTTGCTGAAATTTTGCCAAGTGGAGGCTCCATCCATTGCGGAAGCTTCATATAAATCAGATGGAATAGCTTTGAGTAATCCCATACATAAAATCATCATATAAGGATAACCTAGCCAGGTATTCACAATCAGAATCATCACTTTAGCAAGCAGCGGATCGTTAAACCATTCAGGGCTGATGCCGAACAGTTGGTTTAAAATCATATTGATTTCACCAAAACTTTGGTTGAATAACCCTTTAAAAATCAGAATAGAAATAAACGATGGCACCGCATAAGGTAAAATCAATAAGACACGATATATCGCTTTACCTTTTAATGCCTCCCATTGTACTAGGCAGGCAAGTACCATACCGAGAATAACGGTAAAGACTACGGTTAATAAAGAGAAGATTACCGTCCAAATAAATATTTGTATAAAAGGTTTTTGAATACCTTCATCGGTAAAAATTTTAATGAAGTTATTAAAGCCAGATGTAACAGTATAACCAGGCTCAAGCGTTTCACTTTGCCAATTACCGTTTTCATCAATAGCTTGGAAGAAGCCGGTTTCGTCATTTGCTTGATAACGTTTGCCTGTCTCATTATTGAATAATATTTTACTCTCTTCATCAAATTGATAGCGTGGTTTTTGTTCTGAAAATTGGCGTAATGAACTCATTGTCAGTTCATTATTATTTGGTAATACAACTTTCATTGACTGAAGTGCAGCCCGATTTTGCGTAATCACTTTAAGAGGAGCAACATCTCCATTTGGTATACTTTGCTCAGTAACAACCACATTCGTTCCGGTAGTTAATGAAACAGGATCTGACACAAAAGTTTGCTCGGTTGCCGGATTTGTTAATGCGATGCGGTATTGATTATCTGCGTGTGGATAAAGTGTGAATTGGTATTTATCTCCGGCGAAATAACGTTGTTCTGTCAAAACAGATACGGCTCGTTCAAAGGATAATTGATTAGAACCACTATAATTGGTAAACGCAATTGCAATGGTAGCAATCAGCGGAAACAAAATGAAAATTGCCATTCCGGTAATACCCGGGTAAACATAACGCCAAGCATAGGCATTTTTATTGGTAAAAATATAGACACCGGAGGTCAGAATAATCAGTGTTAAAATAGCAAAAAGATATTCACCTTGTGAGTACATTAATACAACAAGATAGAAGTCAAGGAGCAAGACTAATCCAGCTAAGAGATATTTGAGCCAATGGGTGGGTTTGGATTGAGTTTGAGTTAGCATAACAGCACCTCGAATTTTTACTGCATATTTACTGTACTTAGGGTGGATTTAAAAATAGAGTGGGTTATATAACCCACCCTGAATGATGAATAATTATTGTTGTTTTTGAATGCGTGAATGTGCATCATCTAATGCTTCTTTCACTGATTGGCGACCGGTTACTGCATTATTGATAGCAGATTTTTCGGCATACCAGAAAGAAGACATTTGCGGGATATTTGGCATAATTTCGCCGTTTTTCGCATTTGCCATTGTTGCTGCGATACGAGGATCAGCGGCTAATTTTTCTTGGTAAGATTTTAACGCCACTGCACCTAAAGGTTTATCTTTATTGACTGCGTCTAAACCGTCATCGGTGAGTAAGTAATTCTCTAAGAATTCTTTAGCTAAATCTTTGTTTGGGCTTGAGCTGTTTACACCAGCACTTAATACCCCTACGAATGGTTTAGAGGCTTGACCGTTTAATGTCGGCAGTAAAGTTACACCATATTTAATACCGCTTTTATCAATATTGCCCCAAGACCAAGGACCATTGATGGTTAATGCACTTTGTCCTTTATTAAAGGATGCTTCAGCAACAGCGTAATCCATATCGGCACTAATATGTTTATTTTTCACCATATCCACTACAAACTGTAATGCTTTTACTGCACCTTCATTATTCACACCAATATCTTTTGGATCGTATTTGCCGTTAGCAAATTTAAATGCGTATGCTCCGTTTGAAGCTGCAATTGGCCAAGTGAAATATGGTTCGGATAAGTTCCACATAATTGCATTTTTGCCGTCTTTTTTGAGTTTTTTATCTAACTCAATAATTTCTTCCCAAGATTTAGGAGCTTCTTTAACTAAATCTTTATTATAAATTAACGAAATAGCTTCAATCGCAACCGGATAACCGATAATTTTTCCATTGTAGGTTTCTGCATCCCAAGCAAAATCGACAAATTTATCTTTAAATTCTTTGCTTACGTTCACTTCAGCCAATAAACCTGATTGTGCATAGCCACCGAAACGGTCGTGAGCCCAGAACATAATATCCGGACCATCACCAGTTGAGGCAACTTGTGCAAATTTTTCTTCAAGTCTATCCGGATGTTCGACTAACACTTGAACACCGGTATCTTTTTCAAATTTCTTACCGACTTCAGCAAGCCCGTTATAACCTTTATCACCATTAATCCAAATAACGAGTTTACCTTCCGTCATTTTTGCCATTACTGTTCCAGAAAGAACTAAAGTAGCAAGAGTAGCTAAGGTGAATTTGGCACATTTGTTTTTCATAAAAAACTCCTTGAAGTTAAATAAAAGAAACGGATATAAACAACCCATTTATTAAATTATGGCAAATTATGGGCTATAGAATCTATTTGAGATCACCCTTTGCTCTACGCCCCCCAGACTAAAAGTATGATCTAAGTAACATTTTTCATCATTTTGTGATCTGATTCACAAAAACAGGCGTTAAAAATGAGAGCTTGATCACAAAATTTATTAAATTTCTTTAAATGGGCGTTCTTTACGTAATTAAGGCTCTAACCCTAAAAAAAAGTATTCTAGGATGATTTCTTCTTTAGATAAAAAGGCGACCATTCAGCCTAAATTCAAACCACAAGCAAAAGCAAAAAAGAGGTTTAATTATGGCGAATGTATCATTGCGTAATGTGGGAAAATCCTATGGTGATGTTCATATTTCTAAAGATATTAATTTAGAAATTAACGAAGGAGAGTTCGTTGTTTTCGTTGGTCCGTCAGGTTGTGGTAAATCCACGCTATTACGAATGATAGCAGGTTTAGAAGATATTACGACAGGAGAACTCTATATCGGTGGAAAGCTGATGAATGAAATAGAGCCTTCAAAACGTGGTATCGGTATGGTGTTTCAATCCTATGCCCTCTACCCGCATTTAGATGTTGCTGAGAATATGTCTTTTGGATTAAAGCTGGCAGGTGTGAGTAAAGCAGAACGGGAGCAACGAGTTAATCAAGTTGCCGAAATTTTACAACTTGCTCACTTACTAGACCGCAAACCTAAAGCACTTTCCGGTGGGCAACGCCAACGGGTTGCCATTGGTAGAACGCTAGTTTCCCAACCGGAAGTATTTTTACTTGATGAGCCACTTTCCAATCTTGATGCAGCATTGCGTGTGCAAATGCGGGTAGAAATTTCCAAATTACATAAAAAATTAAACCGTACTATGATTTACGTTACCCACGATCAAGTTGAAGCAATGACATTAGCAGACAAAATCGTGGTATTAAATGCTGGCGGTATCGCTCAAGTAGGCAAGCCGTTAGAACTTTATCATTATCCGGCAAACCGTTTTGTAGCAGGGTTTATCGGTTCACCTAAAATGAACTTTTTACCGGTAAAAGTTATTGATGTAGAGGCGGAACGAGTAAAAATAGAATTACCTGATGCAAATCACCATAATTTTTGGATTCCGGTTTCCGGAGAAGGAGTAAATGTTGGAGATAACCTATCTTTAGGTATTCGCCCAGAGCATTTACTTCCTTCGGATCAAACTCAAGTAACCTTACACGGTATTGTGCAAGTAGTGGAATTGCTTGGAAATGAAACACAAATCCACCTAGAGATCCCTGAAATCAAACAACCAACCTTAATTTATCGTCAAAATGATGTGGTATTAGTCAATGAAGGCGACGATATGAATATCGGCATTTTGCCTGAACGTTGCCATTTATTTAAGGAAGACGGTACAGCTTGCAAACGTTTGTTTGTTGAAAAAGGGGTATAACAATTTCAGCTTATTACTGATTTTAGGAGATATTTTCAATCTTCTAATCAATTAATACTTAACCTAAGTAAAATCAAATCTTAAGAGAGGTTCTATTATGAAAAAAACAGTCTTAGCAGTTGCAATCAGCGGTGCAATGTTCGCAGCCAGTGCATCAGCGGTCGATTTTCACGGTTACGCTCGTTCAGGTATCGGTTGGACATCCGGTGGTGGTGAACAATCGGCATTTACTGTTAATGGTGGTAGTTCAAAATACCGTTTAGGTAACGAATCTGATACCTATGCAGAATTGAAATTAGGTCAGGAATTATTCAAAAGTGGTGAGAAATCCATCTATTTTGATACTAACCTTGCTTATGGCGGTACGCTTCACAACAACGACTGGACAGAAACCAGTCCGGCATTACGTGAATTAAACGTACAATTCAAAAACTTTGCCGATAGCTTACCGGGTGCAACCTTATGGGCTGGTAAACGTTTTTACCAACGCCACGATGTTCATATGAACGACTTCTACTATTGGGATATTTCAGGTCCGGGTGCTGGGGTTGAAAATGTTGATTTAGGCTTCGGAAAACTCTCTTTAGCGGTAACTCGTGATACAGAGAAAGACGGTGCATTCTCTTATTACTATGACTATGCTAAAAAAGCGTATGTAAATAACCGCGATGCGAAAAAAGATGTATATAACGACATTTTTGATGTTCGCTTAGCAGGTATTGAACTTTGGAAAGACGGCTCATTAGAGTTAGGCTTTGATTATGGCAATGCTCATACTAAAGATGGTACTAAACTCAATAATGAAAAAGCGACCAAAAACGGTTATATGGTAACAGCGGAATACACTCAAGGTAACTTCTTTGGTGGTTTCAATAAATTTACTGCACAATATGCAACCGACTCTATGACTTCTTGGAATAATGGGCACGCACAGGGTTCGAAAGCAGATAATAAAGGCAATATGCTTCGTTTAATCAACCAAGGGGTAGTGCAAGCGAGTGATAAAGTTGAAGTAATGTATGCCTTAATCTACGAAAAAACAAAACTAGATAATAAACAAGGTAAAACTTGGTACTCTGCCGGTATTCGCCCAATGTACAAATGGAACGATACAATGAGCACATTATTAGAAGTTGGTTATGATCGCATTAAAGATCAAGCAACAGGCAAGAAAAATGATTTAGTGAAATATACCATTGCACAACAGTGGCAAGCAGGTAACAGCATTTGGGCTCGTCCTGCAATCCGTGTGTTTGGTACCTACGCACATTGGAATGATAAATTCAACACCAAAGCTCGTACTGATGCAGGCTACAAAGCCAAAGACGGCGAGTTTATCACCGGTGTTCAATTTGAAGCTTGGTGGTAATCATCAAACAGTTATGTGGGTAGGGCGGTAACCTACCCACAATTTAATCACATTATCATTTTTCACAATTTTTAGAGGTTAATATGAAAAAAACACTTCTTTCAACAGCAATATTATTCGCTCATCTTTTTGTGGCATCTCCGAGTATGGCAAATAATTTGGCAGTTAAACCTATTCATATTAACTCGTCTGAATTAGCTCAAATTCAATGGCAAGATGTGCCATTCTCGCAAACTGTAAAAACAGAATTAAATGAACAGCATAAACAAGCATTTACCGCTTCGTTTGCCGGTATTGCCAGTCCAATTGCTGCCTATCGTATTCCGGCAAATCAAGGGACATTGGAAATTGAAATTGAAAGCCCGGTGATGGACAAAAATGTTTTTGTACCAACTGCTGTAGTATTAGATAGCCACTTTAATGTGGCGGCAACATACCCTTCTTCTGAATTTAAATTATTAGAAGAACGAGGGCTAAAAGGCAGTCGTTTAGGGGCAGAACTTAATTTAACACCGGCAATGAACCAAGAGTATATTTATTTGCTCATTTATACTACGCAGCAAGATTTAGCCAAAACTACGATGATGCCACACCCGGCAAAAACTTATGCAAAAGCAACAGGTAAACAACCACCGGCAATTAACGATATTGAAGTGGCACATAGTTTAAAAGGGCAAATTCACATTAATGTTTCCGGCTCAAACGGTACAAAATTTATCGGTTTACCGACTGAAATTTTCAACTCAAATAAAGCGGCAACTCCGGTAGGTAAAACGGTTGCACAGATGCCACTAAAAGAAAATCCGGTTGCAGTAAAAACAGCAGTTGATAAAGATACGGAAGCCTATTTTAATCAGGCGGTAATGAAAGCAATTAAAGCGAAAGATATTAACAGAGCGATGAATTTAGTGAATGAGGCAGAAAAATTAGGACTTACTTCTCCACGCCAAATTTTCTTAAAAAATGTAAGTTCAAATTGATTTATTTATTGTTTTTTTCATAGACATTTCCTTGTCATCGAATGGAGAACTCTCCATCAACACCCTATCAGGATAATCTGATAGGGTGCTTTTTTAGGGAAGATTTGCAAAGTTTCCTGAAAATTTGACCGCTTGAGATTTAGTTTACTGCTTTAAATTGAATCACGCCTGCATCGGTAAAATTATTGTCGTCATCTTCATCTAAGAAAGTTTTGCTTTCAATTTTGATATTATCGAAAGCGGTGTCGCCTTCAACACCTTCAATCATCTGTCCGTGTTTAATGCCTTTGAAATCGAACAATTTCGGGTCGCATAAGTGCGATGGCACAATATCTTGCAAGGCACTGAACATCGTTTCTAATCTGCCCGGATATTGGCGATCCCAAGTGTTCAACATCTCTTTTACCACTTGGCGTTGTAAATTTGGCTGTGAGCCGCAGAGATTGCACGGAATAATCGGGAACTGTTTTGCCTCGGCATATTTGATGATGTCTTTTTCTTTGCAGTAAGCAAGTGGGCGAATCACGATTTGCTTGCCGTCATCAGAAATCAGTTTCGGTGGCATACTTTTCATTTTGCCGCCGTAGAACATATTTAAGAATAGAGTTGCCAGCATATCATCACGGTGGTGCCCGAGTGCGATTTTCGTTGCGCCAAGCTCGGTAGCGGTGCGGTATAAAATACCACGGCGTAGGCGAGAGCAGAGCGAACAGGTGGTTTTGCCTTCCGGAATTTTCTCTTTTACGATGCCGTAGGTGTTTTCTTCCACAATTTTATATTCCACGCCAATACTTTCTAAATAGCTTGGGAGAACATCTTCCGGAAAGCCGGGCTGTTTTTGGTCTAAGTTTACGGCAACAATGCTGAAATTTACCGGAGCACTTTGTTGCAGGTTTAATAGAATATCTAATAATGTGTAGCTGTCTTTACCTCCGGAAAGGCACACCATCACACGGTCGCCCTCTTCAATCATACCAAAATCGGCAATCGCATTACCCACATTGCGGCGTAAACGTTTTTGTAACTTATTGAAATTATAAGTGATTTTTTTCTCTGATTTTTGTTGAATATCGTCTGTCATCATATAAAAAAGCCTAAGAAATCAAGTGGTGTATAGTAAAGATTTCGTTCTATTTTGCAAGTTAATTATTGATGTTGAGTGTAGCGATATAATTACAGCTCACATCATTGTTCAGCCAGAATTTTTCAGTTAATGGGTTGAAATGGTAGCCTTTCATTTCAGTGCAACGCAAATTGGCTTGATCGCACCACGCTAATAGTTCCGCCGGTTTGATAAATTTCTCAAATTCGTGTGTGCCTTTTGGCAGCATTTTCAGCACATATTCCGCCCCGATAATCACAAGCATATAGGCTTTAAAGGTACGGTTGATGGTGGAGAAAAACAAAATACCATCGGGCTTTAATAAGGCTTTGCAGCTTTGGATAATCGAAAGCGGATCTGGAACGTGTTCCAGCATTTCCATACAAGTTATCACATCAAATTTTTCTGCATTGCAAGCGGTCATTTTTTCCAAAAAATTTTCAATCGTGGTTTGTTGGTAATCAATCTCTAAACCGCTTTCTTTAGCGTGCTGTTTAGCAATTTCAAGCGGTTCGGTAGTCATATCAATACCTGTTACCATCGCCCCTTGTTTTGCCATTACCTCACTTAAAATACCGCCGCCACAGCCGACATCTAACACTTTTTTGCCAAATAGCCCGTTCGATTTTTCTAAAATATAAGACAAACGTAGCGGATTAAGCAGGTGAATCGGTTTGAAACTGCCGTTTGGATCCCACCAAGTCTGTGCCATTTTTTCAAATTTTGTGATTTCTTGCTGATCGACATTTTGCATAAGCTGTTCCTATGGTAAATTTAAGGCGTTACTATAACGCATTTAGCCTAAAAGGAAAATTAAAATGACAAGGATAAACCTTGTACCACCAGAGGAATTGTGCGATCAACATTTACTAGCCGAACACCGTGAATTGACTCGTATCCCTAATGCGGTAGCGAAAGGGAAATTCAACCTAAAAGGTCAGCCGGAAGATTATAAATTAGGTGAGGGGCATGTGCGTTTTTTCTTCAATAAACTCGCTTTTTTGAAAAAACGTTATGATGCTCTGCACGAGGAGTGCTTGGCAAGAGGCTTTAACGTGCAATATTTTTGGGCAGATGATTTACCACAAGATCCTTCGCTTTGGCTAGATTATGAGCCAACCGCAACCGCATTAGCCGCCAATCGTGAGCGAATTGCATTAAGAATGCCGGCAAATCCGCGATTTACTGCAAGAAAATAACCGCTTGTACGCCCTTTTTAACACTTTTTATGCTATAATCTTACCCAATTTTTCGCCTGAGTTTGGGCAATTCTTTACTATCAAATTAGGAAATTTCAATGAGCGAATTAGCCAAAGATATTATTCCCGTAAGTATTGAGGACGAGTTAAAAACCTCTTACCTTGATTATGCGATGTCGGTCATCGTAGGGCGTGCATTACCTGATGTGCGAGACGGTTTAAAGCCGGTGCACCGCCGTGTACTTTTCTCAATGGATCAAAACAGCAACACCTATAACAAACCGCACGTTAAATCAGCCCGTGTGGTGGGTGATGTAATCGGTAAATATCACCCGCACGGTGATTCTGCGGTGTATGACACCATTGTGCGTATGGCTCAACCTTTCTCATTGCGTTATATGTTGGTGGACGGGCAAGGTAACTTCGGCTCAATTGACGGTGATGCACCGGCGGCGATGCGTTATACCGAAGTGCGTATGCAAAAAATTACGCAGGAATTATTAACCGATTTGGATAAAGAAACGGTCGATTTCTCGCCGAACTATGACGGCAAAGAGATGATTCCTGACGTACTTCCAACCAAAATTCCAGCCTTGTTAGTAAACGGTTCATCGGGGATTGCGGTAGGTATGGCAACCAATATTCCGCCTCATAATTTAGGCGAAGTGTTAGATGGTTGCTTAGCGTACATTGATAATGAAAATATTAGCGTTGAAGAGCTAATGCACTATATTCCGGGTCCGGATTTCCCAACCGGGGCAATTATCAACGGTCGCAAAGGGATTGAAGAAGCATACCGCACAGGGCGTGGCAAGGTTTATGTGCGTGCGAAAGCCAGTGTTGAAAGCACCGACAAAGGGCGTGAGCAAATTATAGTAACTGAGTTGCCTTACCAAGTTAATAAAGCCAAGCTCATTGAAAAAATTGCTGAATTAGTAAAAGACAAAAAAATCGAAGGCATCAGCCGAATTGATGACTATTCAGACAAAAAAGGTATCTCGATTGTTATTGAAATCAAACGTGATGCAGTGGGCGAAGTGGTGTTAAATCACCTTTACTCTCTAACCCAAATGCAGGTTACTTTTGGTATCAATATGGTGGCGTTGGATAACGGTCAGCCAAAAGTCTTGAATTTACACCAAATTATTGAAGCCTTTGTCAAACACCGCCGTGAAGTGGTAACTCGCCGTACGATTTTTGAATTACGTAAAGCCCGTGAACGTGCCCATATTTTAGAAGGTTTAGCGATTGCGTTGGCGAATATCGACCCGGTTATCGAATTAATCCGTGCCTCAAAAACCGCAGAAGATGCCCGTGAAGGCTTATTGGCTCGTCCTTGGGCATTGGGTAACGTGGCTCCAATGTTAGAGGCAGCAGGTGTAGATGCCTCTCGTCCGGAAGATTTACCGGAAAATTTAGGCGTGCGTGATGGTCAATACTATTTATCAGAAGCTCAAGCCCGTGCGATTTTAGAGTTACGCTTACACCGCTTAACCGGCTTAGAACACGAAAAAATCGTTGAAGAGTACAAAGAATTACTCACAGAAATTGGCGAATTATTATACATTTTAACCAGTCCGGAACGCTTAATGGAAGTGATCCGTGAAGAGTTAGAATTAGTGAAAACCACCTTTAACGATGAACGTCGCACTGAAATTACCGCAGCTTCTGGCGACATCAATATTGAAGA
>NZ_JBXGGI010000072.1:0-10289 GCF_056854775.1 Mannheimia sp. | reverse complement strand
AGCCCAAGTAATATCAAAGAGTACCTTGCTATTTCGAATGTGGTTGCCTGTGGTGGCTCTTGGTTTGTGGAGAAGTCATTGATTAAAGAGAAAAAATGGCAAGAGATTGGGGAGATGGTAAGGGAAGTTGTGGGATTGGTTAAATAATTTTACTCAATGCTCTTCCAATTAAAAACGTATGATTAATTAAGATCATACGTTTTCCTACTTTAGACGTTTATATCACCACTTATATAATCCATTTATTGCAAAATGTGATAAAAATAATCGATTTATTGCAACAATAATCAAGATTTGCGAAAATCAGGCATAAATAATCGATTTTAGTAAGAGGTTGATATGAATTTAAAAAAGCAGAATGTTGTTCAAGATCCTATTGGTGGATTATGGTTGGCTAAAATAACTGAAACTGAAACATTTCAGCCTTTACCGGTAATAAGCGGTATTGCCGGAAGACGTTCCACTTTAAGAGAAATTGAAACCGGCTTTAGAACGGAATTTTATCAAGAAAGTAGTCGCCCTGCTGATAATATTATTGCTCATCTACAATTTTATCTACGTAATGAAATCCCACATCTTGAGTTTCTACAGCGTCTATTTAAGAAAATAGGCTCAGTACATATACAAAGCTGGATTAACCAAGAACCAACCGGGCAATATGCTAGGCGAGCTGCTTTTTTATATGAATGGCTTACCGGTGATATGCTTTCTGTACCTCATAATCTAGGAGGCAACTATATAGATGTACTAAATAGCGAAAAGGTGGTTACCGCATCTAAACATCACATAGAAAAAGATGAACGTTGGCGAGTTAATAATAATCTAGCCGGTACTCCTGACTTCTGCCCAATTTTGCTTAAAACAGAAAATTTTACTCAAGCAGCTGATCTAGATATTACCGGATTACTAAACAACCTTGTAGATGAATTTGGAGAGGAACTCATTCTACGGTCTTCCGTGTGGCTAACGCTAAGAGAAAGCAAATCCAGTTTTAAAATTGAAGGAGAAAGTAAACAGATATCACGTATTCAGAGATTCGCTGATGTTATTGCCCGTTATACAGGAAAAGGGGAATTACCTATTAACCCGGAGCAATTATCCATACTTCAACAGTCTATTCTGGGTGATAAAACGATTTTAAGTACATATGGAATAAGGCAATCCCCTGTTTTTGTAGGGCAAACAGTCCACTTTGATGAAGTGGTACATTATATAGCTCCACCCTATCAAACCTTGATAGCTAAATTAAAAGGCTTGCAGCAATTTTGGCAGAAAACAGAGGGACAATCTTCTATTATGAGAAGTGCTACTATTGCCTTCAGCTTTGTTTATATCCATCCTCTTGCAGATGGAAATGGAAGGGTTCATCGTTTCTTATTTAATGATATTTTAAGACGAGATGGGGTTCTACCTGATTCTATAATTTTACCTATCTCAGGAGTAATTGCCGAATCAGAAACTGAAAGACAAGCCTATTTTTCCTTGTTAGATGAAATATCTAAACTATTAATGCAAAACATTAGAGGGGATTATTCTTTTTCTAAAGAAAAAGTTAAATATGCTGATGGCATTATCTCTAATCTTATCTTTACAAAAACAGAAAATGCTGAGCCTCTATGGCGTTTTCCTAATTTAACTAAACATGTTGAATATCTATCTCGGTTGATAAAACACGTTATTACTCACGATATGCACCAGGAATCCTCTTATCTACTTCATCACCAGAATGCAAGAGAAGCAATAAAAGACATTATCGAAATGCCAAATGAGTATGCTGATCGAATTATTCGCAGTGTTTTACAAAATCAAGGACAACGCTCAAATAAACTTATCAAGGAATTTGAGTTTTTAGCTGATGATGATTTATGGGAAAAGTTAAAAGTGGTGGTAAGAGATAGCTTTAAAAATTAGAAAATATTACATATTTTCTATATATCCTTAATTTATATAGATAATTAATGTTCATCTATAAATTAAGAACAGCATTTTTCAAAATATCTAGTAAAAGAAGTTTAACTTAACTTCTTTAATTTAGATAATACTGTCCATAAGCGATTTTCTTGCAGTCTGTAAATGCTTTCTTAATGCAGCAATAGCAGCTAAGTCGTCTTTAATCACAATTTTTACAATTAACGCTAAATGTTCTTCTACTGCGAGAATATTTCTTGTATGTAAATTCTTATTATCCCATTGATAATGAAAGTGAAAAATAACAGAAATTAGTTCTATAAAGTCATTTATAAATGGATTATCTGCAGCAGATAAAATAAGTGTATGTAATTTTCTATCTAACTCTGAAAAATCTCTATATTTTTCAACTATATTATCTCTAAGTTCCCGATGTTCTTGTAACAATACTCTCATTTCTAACCAGCGAATATCATTCGCAGGCAAATTCATAAAACAATTTAATGCATGACACTCCAGCATTTCTCTTAATTCAAATAACTTATCTGCATAATGAGGAGTAAATTCAATCAATTTCCATCTTCCTCTACCAATATTCTTTATTAAGTTAAAACGTGAAAATTGAATTAAATATTCTTTTACTGTAAGAACATCAACATTAGAATCACCAGCTAATTTTAGTTCACTAAACTCATCTCCAGGTTTTATTATTTTTTGTTTAATTACTGTCTGAAAAAACGCCTCAAACTTCTGTAGTTGATCTTTATGATATTTTTTGATTTTAATACTCGATATTTTTTCAGACTCTTCTGGTAATCTAGCTATTATTAAATCATTATTACTTTTTATTAAAACATCTAAGCTAAGTAAATGATCCGTAGCATGTCTAACAGTAGTTCTACTTACATTATAAAGGGTTGCTAATGCAGACTGTGATGGCAACCTATCTTTAAATTCTCCCTCAATTATAGAACTTATCATCTGATTTATAACATCTTCTCTTATATCAAATCCCTTACTCATCTCGAACCCTAATAAAAAACACATAAAAAACACAAAACCATAGTGTTAATCACAATATCAAAAAACTTTTTTGTTTTAAATGGTTTTTTAAAAAATAATGCTTGCTAGTAGTTATATATCATTTATATGTAGAGGAGAGTGTAATGAAAACTTTAGTTTGCAAAGAGCCTTTTAAATTAGCCTATGAAGAAAGGGAAAAGCCTAGAGCTAAAAGTGATGAAGCTATCATAAAAATCTCAGCTGTAGGTATTTGTGGTACAGACATTCATGCTTATGCTGGAAATCAACCTTTCTTTTCCTATCCAAGAGTACTGGGACACGAAGCAAGTGGTGTAATCATTGAATTAGGTGAAAATGTTTCTAGTTTCAAAATAGGACAACGAGTTGCCTTAATACCTTATGTCTCTTGTGATGAATGTGATGCGTGCCAAAATGGAAAAACAAATTGTTGTGAAAAAATATCTGTAATTGGTGTTCACGAAGATGGTGCATTCAGTGAGTATTTAGCTGTCCCGGCTAAAAATATTTTACCGATTGATGATAGTGTTGATTTTACGACAGCAGCATTAATTGAGCCTTTTGCTATTAGTGCACACGCGATAAGACGAGCACAACTGAATAAAGGAGATGATGTACTCGTTGTTGGTGCTGGTCCGATAGGATTAGCTGCTGCTGCAATTGCATTTGCAGATGGTGCAAATGTTGTTATTGCAGATACAAGTGCAGAACGCAGATTACATATCCAAAAACAACTTCGAGGAATAAAAACCCTCGACCCTATTAATGAGAAACTAGAAGATTTTTTTGGAGGAAGACTCCCGTTAGTTGTTATTGATGCTACAGGCAATCCAAAAGCGATGAACAATGCAGTAAATTCAATTCGTCACGGAGGAAAAATTGTATTCGTAGGATTATTCAAAGGTAATTTAGAAATTCCTGATCCCGATTTTCATAAAAAAGAAACTACTATGATGGGCAGCCGTAATGCAACATTTGAGGATTTTGCCAAAGTACAGAGATTGATGTCCGAAGGTAAAATCTCTGCCAATATGATGCTAACACATTTATTTGATTATGATGAGCTAGCTGATATCTATGAAGAAAAAATCACTAAAAATAAAGAATTAATCAAAAGTGTTATTTTATTTAAGAACAGATAAAAAACACTTAAATATGACGGATAACTAATTTTTAAACAATTTTTATGCAACTTTTTAATTAATTAGTTACATTAATATTCAATCTATACTACCTATTATTTCTGATGGAGAAACACTATGAAACTACTTTCTAAATCAATTAAGACAATTCTTTCAGTTGGCTTGTTAGGAGCGTCTATCAATGCTTTAGCTGGTACTGAAATTATGATTGCTTATGGAAATCAACCTGGTGAACCAATTGATAAAGCAATGCATTTCTGGGCTGATAAGGTTAAAGAAAAATCAAATGGAGATATCACATTTAAACTATTTCCATCTAGCCAGCTTGGTAGTGAAACAGAAGTGATGGAACAAGCTAAATTTGGAGCAAATATTATTACCATTAGTGATTATGGTGCATTAATGGATCTTGTTCCGGATCTTGGTGTAATTAATGCTCCTTATATTAGCCAATCTTTCGAGAAAAAATCAAAGTTGTTAAATTCCGATTGGTTTAAAGAACTAAGCAATAAATTAGACCAGCATCAAATTCATATTATTGTTCCAGATGTAGTGTATGGAACTCGCCATCTATTAACTAAAAAACAAGTTACTAAGCCTGAAGATTTAAAAGGAGTAAAAGTACGTGTGCAACACTCTCGTTTATTCCTTGAAACTATCAAAGCTATGGGGGGAGTGCCTACTCCAATGTCGTTGTCTGATGTTTATCCAGGATTATCAGAAGGTATTATCGATGGTTTAGAAAATCCTGCTGTTGTGTTATTCGGGGGGAAATTCTTTGAAGTAGCTAAGCATCTTAGCTTGACCGCACATACCAAACATATGTCCCCTTTTGTTGCAGGAACATCCTTTTGGAATACGCTAACGCCGGAACAACAAAATATCATCATTGAGGCAAGTAGAGAAATGGTGAATTATGGTGCTGAGCTAATTAATCAAGCAGAAGCTGAAGCATTGGAAAAACTCAAAAATTCAGGCGTAACAATCAGCGAGGTTGATCTCCCTGCATTTGAAAAATCTGTAAGCGGTGTTATTTCTACAGGATTCCCTGAATGGTCGCCAAATTTATATAAAAATGTTCAAGAGAAATTATCTCAATTTTAATTAACGCTTAGTGAGGTGTTTAAGATACTAAACACCTCATTATCAAAAGTGGGGTTTTATATGAATACTTCAGTAAAACAAAATAAATTCTGGCTGAGTGATATTGATGAAATTTTAGCTTCTTTATTTTTAGCCTTAATTGTCATATTTTCAGGCTATGGCGTGATAACAAGATATTTCTTAAACTCTCCTAGTGCTTGGGTAGAAGAAGTCTGTGTTGTATTTTTCATCTGGTTCACATTCTTAGCTTCCAGTGCATTATGTAAAAACAATGAGCTAATTAGGATTGATTATTTATTGACAAAGCTCCCAACTAAAGTTGCAAACTTTATTGATGGAATTATCCAACCATTAATTATGATTTTTTGCTTAGCATTTATGATTTACTTAGGGTTTAAATTACTCCCTATGTCAAAAATGCGATTTACCCCAGGATTACAAATATCATACATCTATATTTATTCAATTATTCCAATAAGTGCATTATTTATGCTCTTTTATGAAATAAGAAAGATTGTATATTATATTAAAATCAATAGAGGTTAATTATGGACGTTATTATTCCTATTTTTATTCTATTGCTCCTCTTTGTTATCGGTACACCAGTAGCATTCTGTATATTCTGCTCTACACTCACTTATTTTCTGATGAATTCTAATCTACCAATGATTATGTTGGTACAGCGTTTAGCTGGAGGATTGGAATCTGTAACATTATTAGCGATTCCATTTTTTATAATGGCTGGTGTATTTATGAATCATACTGGCATAAGTGAGCGGCTACTAAAATTCTGTGAGGTGCTAACCGGTCATATGAATGGCGGATTAGCTCAAGTGAATGTCGCACTAAGTACATTAATGGGAGGGTTATCAGGTTCAAATATTGCAGATGCTGCAATGAATTCTAAGCTCCTTGTTCCTCAAATGGTAGCTCGTGGATATAGTGCATCGTTTTCAGCTGCCGTAACAGCTGCAGGTTCATTAATAACGCCTATTATTCCACCTGGAATTGCGATGATTATTTATGGTTATGTAAATAATGTATCTATTGGGCGTTTATTCTTGGCTGGTGTAGTTCCCGGTACATTACTCTGTATTCTAATGATGATTTTAGTCTCTATCATTTCTAAGAAAAGAGGATATCTTCCTATTCGTGAAAAAAGAGCAAGTTGTAAAGAAGTTATTATTTCAGCAAAAGATGCTGTATTAGCTCTTTTATTACCCGTTATCATCATTGGCGGTATCCGTATGGGAGTTTTTACTCCGACAGAAGCTGGAGCAGTAGCCGTTATTTATGCCGTAATTCTAGGTGTGTTTATTTATAGAAATATGGATGCCAAAAAATTATGGTTAGCAACGAGAGAATCAGCATTAGGTGCAGCAAACGTATTACTAATTATCTGTGTTGCAGTTGCATTCTCAAAATTCTTAACGTGGGAACAAGTCCCGCAATCACTGGCTAAGTGGATGACAACAATCGTGGATAGTCCAATTGCGTTCTTAATGCTAGTAAATGTAGCATTATTAATTCTAGGAATGTTCCTTGAAGGTAATGCAATTATGATTGTATTAGCCCCTCTTTTAGCTCCAATTGCACATTCTTACGGCATTGACCCAATCCACTTTGGTATCGTATTCATCTTTAATGGTGCAATAGGAACAATTACCCCACCGTTAGGAACGGTAATGTTTACCACCTGCTCCATTACTGAAGTTCCAATCGAAAAATTTATTAAAGATGTTATTCCATTCTGGGGATTACTAATTTTTGAATTAATTCTTCTCACCTACATTCCATCCATCACAACTTGGTTACCAAACTTAGTTTACGGTGTAGCACAGTAATAAAAAATAGAGGTTATAAATGAAACAACTAAACAGAACCCATTTTCCCGGTCGTCAGCACCCGACCAAAATCATTCAATTCGGTGAGGGTAATTTTTTGCGGGCGTTTATTGATTGGCAGATTGATATTCTAAATGAAAAAACCGATTTAAATGCCGGTGTAACAGTTATCCGTCCAATCAATACCGATTTTCCTCCTTTGCTTAATACTCAGGATGGACTTTACACCACAATTATCAGAGGATTAGATGAAAACGGCAATAAAGTGAAAGAAAGCCGTATTATTCGTTCGGTGAATGACGAACTTAATATCTATCAGAGCTATGATGAATACTTACAATTAGCCCATAATTTAGACATTAAGTTTATTTTCTCTAATACTACTGAAGCAGGAATTAGTTATAACGAGCAAGATCAATTTGATGATACACCGCCTTCAACTTATCCAGCAAAATTAACCCGTTTGTTATATGAGCGTTTTTCTGTAGTTAATGGCGATAGCACTCAGGGTTTTGTGATTATTCCTTGTGAATTAATCGACTATAACGGTGAACAACTTAAAGCATTGGTGTTGAAATATGCCAAGCAATGGCAGCTTTCTGCCGAATTTGTACAATGGATTGAAACAGCTAACACCTTCTGTTCTACTTTAGTGGATCGCATTGTTACAGGTTACCCTCGTAACGAAGTCACTGAATTGGAAGCAGAGTTAGGTTACAAGGATATTTTCTTAGACACCGCCGAGTATTTCTATTTGTTTGTGATTCAAGGTCCGAAGTCATTGGAAAAATTATTACGCTTAGATCAAGTCAATTTAAACGTGTTAATTGTTGATGATATTAAACCTTACAAAGAACGTAAAGTCGCTATTTTAAACGGAGCTCATACCGCTCTTGTGCCGGTAGCTTATTTGGCAGGCGTGGATACTGTAGGGGAAGCAATGAATGATACTGAGCTATGCCAATTTGTGCAACATACGATGGATAAAGAAATTATCCCTGTACTTTCTTTACCACAAGAGGAATTACAACAATTTGCCGATGCGGTCATCAAACGTTTCCAAAATCCATTTATTCAACATCAGCTGCTATCTATTTCATTAAATAGTATGACGAAATACCGTACCCGAAATTTACCCCAATTGCTTGCGTATGTTGAAAAACTCGGAAAATTACCACCGCACTTAACCTTTGCATTAGCGGCATTGATCGCCTTTTATCGCGGCGAGCGAAACGGGCAAGCAATTCCTTTGCAAGATGACGAACATTGGTTGGTGAATTTCAAAGAGTGGTGGCAACAAGTTGCAAATGGTGAACTTACGTTAGAACAATTAGTGCGTAATGTGTTAAGCCGGCAAGAGCATTGGGAGCAAGATCTCACTATCGTGCCTGAATTGGTAAACACCCTCACTCAGCAACTAACGTTTATTTTACAAAACGGTATGCGTGCTGCATTGCAAGAGTATTGTGCAGATTAACGGAGAATAATAATGAAGCAGTTTATTAAAATCCAACCGCAAGATAATGTGGCGGTCGCATTACAAGATCTTACAGCAGGAACGGTAGTTGAGGTTGAAGGGCAACCTATCGAACTCAAAGCCGATATTAGCCGAGGGCATAAATTTGCTCTCAATACTATTGAACAGAGCAAAGATATTATCAAATACGGCTATTCAATTGGTCATTCATTACAAAAAATCGGCATTGGCGAGCATATTCACACGCACAATGTAAAAACCAATTTAAGTGATATTAACGACTATGAATATCAACCCGAATTCACGGCACTTGCGGTGAAAAAGCCCGATCGTGAGGTGCAGATTTACCGCCGTAAAAATGGGGATGTGGGTATTCGTAACGAACTTTGGATTGTTCCAACAGTTGGCTGCGTAGTCGGCATTGCCAATCAAATTAAAAAGCTCTTTATGCAGCAAAACGATTTAAGTAATATTGACGGCATATTTACTTTTAATCACAGCTACGGCTGCTCTCAATTAGGCGATGATCACGAAAACACTAAAATTATGCTGCAAAATATGGTGAAGCATCCAAATGCAGGAGCGATTTTAGTGATCGGATTAGGTTGTGAAAACAACCAAGTTGATGTCTTTAAAGATACATTAGGAGAATATGATCCGAATCGGGTAAAGTTTATGGTTTCGCAACATCACAATGATGAAGTCGAAACAGGGCTTGAGCTGGTACAACAACTTTATGAAGTAATGCGTCAAGATAAACGGGAACCAGGTAAACTAAGTGAAGTTAAATTTGGCTTGGAATGTGGTGGTTCTGACGGTTTTTCGGGCATTACAGCCAACCCGATGCTTGGTAATTTTTCGGACTATCTGATTACTCACGGCGGCACAACAGTTTTAACCGAAGTACCTGAAATGTTTGGGGCTGAACGTATTTTAATGAGTCATTGCCGAAATCAAGAAACCTTCCAAAAAACAGTGGATATGGTAAATGATTTTAAAACCTATTTTATCAAACATAATCAACCGATTTATGAAAATCCATCTCCGGGCAATAAAGCAGGCGGTATTACCACATTGGAAGATAAATCTCTCGGTTGCACGCAAAAAGCAGGGCATAGCCAAGTGGTTGATGTCCTAAAATATGGGGAGCGTTTAAAAACCAAAGGGCTTAATTTATTAAGTGCACCGGGCAATGATGCTGTTGCAACCAGTGCTTTAGCAGGTGCCGGTTGCCATATGGTGCTATTTACTACCGGTAGAGGCACGCCTTACGGTGGTTTTGTACCAACGATGAAAATTGCAACAAACAGTGAATTGGCACAACGCAAAAAAAATTGGATTGATTTTGATGCAGGCAGACTTGTTCACAATATGACAATGGAAGAATTGCTAGATGATTTTATCGATCTTGTTGTAGAAACAGTGAATGGCAAACAAACTAAAAATGAAATTAATGAATTTAGGGATTTAGCTATTTTCAAAAGCGGTGTAACACTTTAATGAACAGGAAGTATTGTTAATGCTATACAAGCGGTCTTTTTTTAGCAATTTTTTGCAACATCATTTAATAAAAGTGAGGGCTAAATGAAAAAACTCGCCATCATCGGTGAATGTATGATTGAGCTCAACGGTGAACCCTTTGGCAATATGCGTCAAACTTACGGCGGTGATTCACTCAACACCGCTACCTATCTGGCTCGGGTGAGTTCGCCCGAACAGATTGAGGTGCGTTATATTTCCGCTTTAGGTACGGATAAACTCAGTCAAGGGATG
>NZ_JBXGGI010000071.1:0-3808 GCF_056854775.1 Mannheimia sp. | reverse complement strand
TTCGATTCCGCCTCGAGGCACCATCTATTCCTCCTTAGTTCAGTCGGTAGAACGGTGGACTGTTAATCCATATGTCGCAGGTTCGAGTCCCGCAGGAGGAGCCATATTTTGAAGCCCTGATAAGAAATTATCGGGGTTTTTACTTTTTACAAATGCACAATTGAATGAGATTGTTCAATTTTTAGTATTACGCGATCAAAAAGGTTAAATTTCTGATAATTATATTTGACGAAGCCCTAAAAAATCAGCATAATGCACTCCGCAAATGACGAGTTGCCTCGATAGCTCAGTCGGTAGAGCAGGGGATTGAAAATCCCCGTGTCGGTGGTTCGATTCCGCCTCGAGGCACCATCTATTCCTCCTTAGTTCAGTCGGTAGAACGGTGGACTGTTAATCCATATGTCGCAGGTTCGAGTCCCGCAGGAGGAGCCATATTTTGAAGCCCTGATAAGAAATTATCGGGGCTTTTTCCTTTTTCGCACTTTCTTTTAATCGTTTTAACTGCTGTGCATAAAATTATAAAAAATTATGTGATTTACCTCTCATTTCTGAAACAAATATGAAAATTTTACTTCACTTTTAAGAAGTATTCGGAGTATTATCCTCAACACAATAATTAAATAATAATGATTCCTCGAATATCGTCAAATTTTACGACATAGCCTAAACCCCTATGTCGTTTTTTTCCCTATAATCCCACCGCTTTTTTTTGTATAATGTCCGCAATTTCCCGCTTGCAAGCGGTCATTTTTTTCTAAAATTTTGCAAATTGAGAACCCAATATGTTTGAGAACCTATCCGATAGACTTTCCAAAACCCTGCGTAACATTACGGGTAAAGGTCGTTTAACCGAAGAAAATATTAAAGACACCCTGCGTGAAGTGCGTATGGCATTGCTTGAGGCGGACGTTGCCCTACCTGTGGTGCGTGATTTTATCAATAAGGTCAAAGAGCGTGCGGTAGGCGTTGAGGTAAACAAAAGCCTTACGCCGGGTCAAGAATTCTTAAAAATCGTCCAAAGCGAATTAGAAAGTGCGATGGGCGAAGCCAATGAGGAACTCAACCTTGCGGCTCAACCGCCTGCAGTAATTTTAATGGCAGGTTTACAAGGGGCTGGTAAAACCACCTCGGTTGGTAAATTGGCGAAATTCTTAAAAGAACGCCACAAGAAAAAAGTATTAGTGGTCTCTGCGGACGTTTATCGCCCTGCGGCGATCAAACAGCTCCAAACGCTTGCTGAAGCGTTAAAAGTGGACTTCTACCCTACCGAAATCAGCCAAAAGCCGGTAGCGATTGCTGAAGCTGCTCTCAAATACGCCAAACTCAATTTCTTTGATGTGTTGATTGTTGATACTGCCGGTCGTTTGCACGTTGATGGCGAGATGATGGAAGAGATCCAACAAATCCACGCCGCCCTTAATCCAATTGAAACCTTGTTTACCGTTGATGCGATGACCGGTCAAGATGCGGCAAATACGGCAAAAGCGTTCAATGAAGCATTACCGCTCACCGGGGTAATTCTCACCAAAGTTGATGGTGATGCTCGTGGTGGTGCGGCACTTTCTATCCGCCAAATCACCGGCAAGCCGATTAAATTCTTGGGTGTGGGCGAGAAAACCGATGCGTTAGAACCGTTCCATCCTGATCGTGTCGCTTCCCGTATTTTAGGTATGGGCGATGTAATGTCGTTAATTGAAGACTTACAACGTTCGGTCGATCAAGAAAAAGCTGAGAAAATGGCGGCAAAATTCAAGAAAGGGGACGATTTCACCCTTGAAGATTTCCGTGAGCAGCTTATCGAAATGAAGAAAATGGGCGGTATGATGTCAATGCTCGACAAATTACCGGGTGCGAAAAATTTACCTGATCACGTTAAAAATCAAGTGGACGACAAAATGTTCGTGAAAATGGAAGCGATCATCAACTCTATGACGCTAAAAGAGCGAGCTAACCCCGATATTATCAAAGGCTCACGCCGTCGCCGTATAGCTTTAGGTTCAGGTACGCAGGTACAAGATGTCAATAAACTACTCAAACAATTTGACGATATGCAGCGTATGATGAAAAAAATGCGTAAAGGCGGAATGTCGAAAATGATGCGTGGAATGAAAGGCTTAATAGGCGGAGGAATGGGAGGCTTAGGTGGTCTTGGCAACTTAGGCGGAATGTTCGGCAAGCGGTAAAATTTTCACATTTTTTTGCAAAACACAAAGGCACAAATTCAGTTTTGTGCCTTTTTCATTGAAGAGTTTTAAAGATTAATATACATCTCGCATTAAACGCCCTTCTGCCACAAGCTGTGCAATGATATTATTAAAATCATCCACATAAGGCTGACCGCCGATTTCTTCCGCTATTTTAATGATTTCCGCATCAATGGCTTTGCTCATTGCCTTACTTCCACAAATGTAGAAATAAGCCCCTTGTTGAATCAATTTCCAAACGAGTTCGGCTTGGTTAGCTAAAGCGTTTTGCACATAAAACTTCTCCGCCTGATCGCGTGAGAATGCAGTAAATAGTTGCGTTAATGTGCCGTTGGCGAGATAGTTTTCCAATTCTGCTTGATAGAGAAAATCTTTCGAACGATAACGCTCCCCAAAAAATAGGTAGCTTTCCACATTTTGATATTGGCTTTCTAACTCTTGTAAAAAGGCAATATGCGGTGCAATACCTGTACCGGAACCAATCATTACTACAGGAGCATTTAAATGTTCAGGTAAACGGAAGTTTGGATTTGCTTTTGCAAAAATTGAAACAAATTCACCCGCTTGTAATTTGGCTAGATAGTCGCTCGCTGTGCCTTGGTAAGCTCTGCCGTTTAAATCATAATAGACGTGTCGAACGCATAAATCCACATAATCAGAGTGCGTTTTACCACAAGAGCTAATTGAATAAGCACGAGCGGATAAGTTGGATAACATCGGCTCTAAATCCGCTAATGTAACGGTTTTGTTCGGGTCAAAATCTTGTAGCACATCTAATAAATCTCGTCCGTATAAATATTGTTCTAGTGCTTTTTTGTTGGAAATTTTCGTTAAGTCTTTTAACGCTTGGCTGCCACAAATTTTTTGAATATCACGCAGCACATTTTTACTTAATAAGCGTAATTCTTTATTGCGTAATACATTGAGAGCCTGTGTATCATCAAACCACTCGGCATATTGGTTTAACAACTGTTCAGGCTGGTTTACTTTGATATAAATTAAATCCCCTGCTTGATAGAAAATACCGCTATTCTTAAGCGATAATCGAAGATGATAAACAGGCGGATTTGAATTGGCTAAATGCTTAATTTCTAGCACTTCGGCTTGATAAGTGGCATCTTCCCCATACACTTGAACGGAAAGCTGATGGGTTAGCGGAGCTTCATTAGGCTGAGTTAAAACCTGCTGCACAAGTGGCAACCACTGTTTAAAGATTTCTTGATAATTTAGGTCTGCATCTACCCTTTCAATCACGGCTTGGGCTTGTTTTGTCTGCAATAAGCTGTCTAACTGTTTGCTATAGCCACAGAATTTATCGTAAGTAATATCACCCAGTCCGAAAATGGCATATTTCACATTACAAGCGGTCAAATTTTCCAATTTTTCTGCAAATTCATCAGCATTTTCAGGTGGTTCGCCATCACCAAATGAACTGGTTAAAACCAGCAATAAGCTATTTGGTTTGAAAGTGGTTAAATCCGTTTCATTAAGGGTGGAAAGGCTCATTGAGTAGTGATTTAAAAACGGTTGTTGGGCTAACTGTTGGGCAAGTTTCTCTGCGTTGCCAGACTCTGAACCATAAGCGATGTGGATATGGGTAATGA
>NZ_JBXGGI010000070.1:0-11843 GCF_056854775.1 Mannheimia sp. | reverse complement strand
ACGTTGGCTTTGCCAACGGCTCCGAAGGAGCGAGCGTAGCGAGTAAATATAACCGCTTGTAAAAATACTTATTCTACAACATAGCCGACATCATCTAAAGTCGGATTGTTTGCCCCATTTTTTGCCAGCTCATCACAAATTTCATTTTCACGATGACCTGAATGCCCTTTCACCCACGCCCATTCAATTTGATGGCGTTGAATTTCTTTATCTAACGAAATCCATAAATCTTTATTTTTAACGGGTTTCTTATCACTGGTTTTCCAGTCGTTTTTCTTCCAGTTAAAAATCCATTTCTGAATGCCGTTTTTCATATATTGGCTATCGCTATTCAGTTGCACTTTGCAAGGCTCTTTTAGCATTGACAATGCTTCAATTACCGCACGCAATTCCATTCGGTTATTGGTGGTTTGAAAATAACCTTTGCTGACAGTTTTCTCGTGCCCATTATAGCGAAGCAGAATGCCAATTCCGCCTTTGCCGGGGTTCCCCAAACACGAACCATCTGTAAAAATTTCAACTAATTTCATCACATTCACTTTACAAACAAAAGCCCCAAAGCATTAACTTTGGGGCAGCTTTTGTTAGATTCTAAAAGTTATCAGAATTGGGATCAACTTATTATTTTTTGCCTAGCTGCGGAATTACACTATTATTTGCAGCTAATAAACCGGCATCAGTGTAAACCGCTAATTTGCCACGCGTATCTACAATATCTAAGTTACGCATTGTTAATTGACCGATACGATCCGCCGGTGTGAACGGTGCGTCTTCCACTTTTTCCATACTTAAGCGTTCTGCTTCGTAGGTTAAGTTTGGTGATTCTGTGTTTAGAATCGTGAAGTCGTTACCACGACGCAGTTCAAGCGTTACTGTACCGGTAATCGCTTTCGCTACCCAACGTTGAGCCGTTTCACGCAACATTAGTGCTTGCGGATCAAACCAACGACCTTGATACAATAAACGACCTAAGCGTAAACCGTTAATGCGGTATTGTTCAATCGTATCTTCGTTGTGAATACCCGTAACTAAACGCTCGTAGGCAATGTGTAATAACGCCATTCCCGGAGCTTCGTAAATACCACGAGATTTCGCTTCGATGATACGGTTTTCGATTTGGTCTGACATACCTAAACCGTGGCGACCACCAATGCGGTTTGCTTCCATAATTAATTCCACCGCATCATCAATACGTTTACCGTTTAATGCAACAGGCACACCTTCTTCAAAAGTTACAGAAACCGTTTCCGGTTTGATTTCAACCGATTCGTCCCAAAACGCTACGCCCATAATCGGTTTTACAATCTTCATACCTGTGCTTAATTCTTCCAAATCTTTCGCTTCGTGGGTTGCACCTAGCATATTTGAGTCGGTTGAGTAGGCTTTTTCAACTGACATTTTATAATCAAAACCGTTTTCGATTAAGAATTTTGACATCTCTAAACGACCGCCAAGCTCATCAATGAAAAGTTGATCTAACCACGGTTTATAGATTTTTAATTTTGGGTTAGTTAATAAGCCATAGCGGTAGAAACGCTCAATATCATTACCTTTAAAAGTTGAACCATCGCCCCAAATGTTTACATCATCTTCTTTCATTGCGGCTACAAGCATTGTACCGGTTACCGCACGACCTAAAGGTGTAGTATTGAAATAAGGAATACCGCCTGTTGAAATATGGAACGCACCGCATTGAATTGCCGCAATCCCCTCGTGGGCTAATTGCTGACGGCAGTCGATTAAACGAGCATTCTCCGCACCATATTCCATTGCTTTTTTCGGAATTGCGTTGTAATCATCTTCATCCGGCTGACCTAAATTTGCGGTATAGGCATAAGGCACTGCCCCTTTTTTACGCATCCATAAAAGTGCTGCTGAGGTATCTAAACCGCCTGAAAATGCGATACCGACTTTCTGACCTAAAGGTAAAGCTTCTAAAATTGTTGCTGACATACGAATTCCTATAAATTTTGAAAGTAAAAAACAATTAAACGCAAACGCTTGCGTATGCATTCAAGGAAAATATTCTAGCTGAAAAGCGTTAAAAATTCATCTAAAATTTACTGACCCGAATTGCAAAGTTTTGGTAGAATTTGACCGCTTACCCAAATACTTTAAATGAGCTAGATGTAAATTTTAAATAGAGATATACAATGAAAAAACTACTTGTGATCCGAAATGATAAAATCGGTGATTTTATGGTCTGCTTTCCCGCTTTTGCGATGTTGAAGCAATCATTACCTGAAGTGGAAATTACCGCACTTGTGCCGAGCTATACCGCTCCACTTGCAGAACTTTGCCCTTCTATTGATAAGGTCATTATTGATACGCCAAACAAGAAAGATAAAAATGAGTTTAACCGTATTTTACAAGCGATTAAAAATGAACAATTTGATGCGGTAATTTGTTTTGTATCGGATTGGTACAATGCAAAGCTAACTTGGAAAAGCGGTATTAAATATCGCCTAGCTCCGGCAACAAAGTTATTTCAATTTCTCTATAACCATCGTTTAACCCAACGTCGCTCTCAATCGGCAAAAGCAGAATCGGAATATAATTTGGATTTAGCCCGTGCGTTTTTAGTCAAACATCACGTTAAAATTGTAGAGCCTAGCACACCTTATTTAGCGTTTGATGAGAAAACTGTCCAAATACAAAAAGCAAAATTATGTGAGCAGCTGAATATTACTCCCGATAAAAAGTGGCTGTTTGTGCATAGTTCAACAGGTGGTTCTGCGAATAATTTATCTCTTGAGCAATATGCGGATTTGATTCAAAGCATTTTGGCAGAATTTGACTGTTATGTGATTTTGACGGCAGGAAAAGACGAAAGTGAAAAAGCAAACGCCTTAGCTGAAAAAGTAAATCATAAAAATGTAGCAGTGTATGACAAAAACGAAGGGCTGCAAGATTTTTCACGCTCGCTTGCCTGTGCTGATTTGTTTATCGCAGGCTCAACCGGTCCATTACATATTAGCGGAGCATTGAATATTCCAACGATTGGATTTTATCCAAGCCGGCTTTCTGCGATTCCTCGCCGTTGGAAACCCATTAATGATGCCGATAAACATATTGCATTCTGCCCGCCATCTGACAAAGCATCACAGATGAATTTAACCTTAATATCAATTCCTAATTCATTAGAAACTATTATTCCGTTTATCAGGAAAATTTGGGCATAATTTATAAATTCTCCTCTTTATTCTTCGCTAAAGAGGAGAATTTATTAAACAAATCAACTTATTTTCTTGTGCGATTCCATAAATCCGCATATTTTACAAAGGTGGAATGGGCGGAAAGCACGGCTAATAAAAAGCCCTGTTTTCCATCTAAAAAACCGGCTTTTAAGAAATACATTTTTACAAAACAGCCAATAGCGTGTGTTACGCCATCAAACAATGAAGCGGTTTTTCCTGCGTTCGCTCGCTGAATTGCCCACGCTTTAGCATAACTTGCAGATTTTACTAAATAGTGATGAATATCTTTGTAGGTAAAATGCAATAAATCGCCTTGTAGCTTCTTGACGATTGCTTCTTTTGGATAATGGACTTTTTCGTGAACTAATTCATCACCATACTTTGCAAAATCTGTTCTATATAACCTCACCACATAATCCGGATACCAGCCTGAATGGCGAATTTGCTTGCCAAATACTTCGCTTAGGCGGCTGATTTTATAAACGGCATTTTTTTCGTCTTTTTTGACCGCTTGTAAAATTGAGTGTTTCAGCTCTTCGGTTACTCGCTCATCTGCATCAAGCCAAAGTACATAATCGCTTGTTACATATTGTTGAGCAAGCTGGCGTTGTTTGCCAAAACCTTGCCAATCAGTATTGGTGTAAAATTTGGCGTGATACTCTGCGGCAATTTGTGGTGTTTCATCTGTACTGCCGCTATCTAAAATTATAATTTCATCAACCCAGCCTTTCACTGTTTCTAAACAGGCTGCTAAATCTTGGGCTTCGTTTTTTACAATCATTGCAACACTTAATGTTGGCATAGTCTGTCCTTTTTCTTACTTTCTGCAATTCATTCATTTTACTTTAAAAATGAGTGTTTTTGTGCTATTTTCTACGCCGAATTTTATTTTACAAACAAATGAACGGATACAAGAATGTCAATTAAATTAACAACCAAACAAAAGCAATATTTAAAAGGTTTAGCACACCATTTAAGCCCTGTTGTAATGCTAGGCGGTAACGGCTTAACCGAAGGTGTTTTAGCTGAAATCGACAACGCATTAAACCACCACGAGCTGATTAAAGTGAAAGTGGCTGGTGCAGATCGTGAAACGAAGCAACTGATCATTGATGCGATTTTGCGTGAAACTAAGGCATCTGAAGTACAAACCATCGGGCATATTTTGGTACTTTACCGCCAAAGTGAAGAGAAAAAAATCACTTTACCGAAAGCCACTAAAGCTATCTAAATTTGCAAAATTTTTCACAAATATAACCGCTTGTATTTTTCAAGCGGTTTTTTAACAGAATATCTATGTTTAAAAAATTCTCTCTTTATACGCTGGCGATGCTGTTGATCCCTGTTGTTACTTGGCTGGCAAACTGGCAATGGTCTTTGGCTATTCAATACCCTGAATATGGTTTTGACTACTTTTTATTTTTAATCACTGAAACAGGTTCTGTGCCTTATGCCATCGCTACTTGCGTGATTTTTACCTTATTATTAGCTTGGGTTGTGAGAAAGCGTTATTCGTTGTTTTTTGTGATTGCGGTTTGTGTTGCCTCAATGGTAGCAACCCAAGGTCTCAAGACTGCGATGAAATCAACCTTCCAAGAACCTAGACCCTTTGTTTCTGCACTGTTTGAAGACAAATCTGTTGATTTCTACAAATTAACACGCGAGCAACGAGGCTTAGCGGTTGCCGAAAAAATCGGTTCACAACAAAATTTTGTAACAGCTCATCAAGCGAAAGAAGTTGGCTACTCTTTCCCGTCTGGTCATACGATCTTTGCGGTTTCTTGGCTGCTCTTAGTAGTCGGATTCTGCCTCAATATGCGTGGACAAGCGGTCGTTTTTGCTCATATTTTTGCAATTATTTGGGCTGCATTAATGTTAATTAGTCGTTTAAGATTAGGTATGCACTACCCGATTGATTTATTTATTAGTAGCTTACTCGCATTTTTAACAAACTTAGCACTTTTTGTGTGGTTTGTGCCTTGGTTGCAAAAGACAAATCCATTTAACTTATTTCATAAGAGAGCATAATTATGGCAATTTATTACGGCTTAGATGTCGGCGGCACAAAAATTGAGCTTGCCGCTTTCAATGAAAAATTAGAAAAACTGCACAGTGAACGTGTGCCAACCCCACAAACTCATTACGAGGATTGGCTCAATACCATTGAGAACTTAGTCAATAATGCCGATGTAAAATTTGGTGAAAAAGGCTCTGTAGGATTAGGCTTACCCGGTTTTGTAAACCGTGAAACAGGGATTGCGGAAATTACTAATATCCGCGTTGCAGACGGTAAAGCTATTATTAAAGATTTGAGCGAGCGTTTAGGGCGTGAAGTACGTGCAGAAAACGATGCGAACTGTTTCGCTCTTTCCGAAGCTTGGGACGAAAGTAATCAATCTTTTTCAACCGTGCTTGGCTTAATTATCGGCACAGGTTTTGGTGGCGGAATTGTTTTTGATGGCAAAGTCCATTCAGGCAGAATTGGCATGGCTGGCGAAGTTGGGCATATGCAGTTAAATTATCACGCGTTAAAATTATTGGGTTGGGATAACGCTCCAATTTATGAATGTGGTTGTGGTAATCAGGCTTGCTTAGATACTTATATTTCCGGTCGTGGTTTTGAATTACTCTTTAATGATTTAGTTGGCGAGAAAATATCGGCTAAAGAGATTATAGAGCGTTTCTACAATAACGAGCAGAAAGTTGTGGAATTTGTTGAGAAGTATATTGAGTTAATGGCAATCAGCATTGGTAATCTCATTACCATTTTAGATCCGGATATGATTGTATTTGGTGGCGGTTTATCTAACTTCGACTATATTTACGAAGCTTTGCCAAAAGCCCTGCCGAAACATTTAATGCGTTCAGCTAAAGTGCCTGTTATTAAAAAAGCCATTCACGGCGATTCAGGCGGCACACGTGGTGCAGCAGCATTATTTTTAAAATAACCTAACACATTTAGAGAGGACAAGCGGTCATTTTTGATAAAAATATTGCAGCCCTCTCTCTTTTAGTTTTCTTTACTCTTTACTTTCGGGTGGTAATTTATATAACTGATTTTTATATAAATAGCTGCCAAGTAATGCGTGAGCCAATGCTTCTTTCTTAAAAGCCTCCGGTTGCTCTTTAGGCGTTAGATTAAAAGTTGCTTTATCATACACAAAGCCTTCAATCGGTAAGTTTGGTCGCATTACAACCACATCATTACCTTTCATCATCGCTTGTGTTGCATCATATTGCATAAAGGCTCGATTTGGATCAACATTTTGCGTTAAATCATAGCCTAGCATTGGATATTGCCCGCTCACACCTGCAACAGAAAGTAATGTTGTTGGCATATCTAACTGGCTAACTAAACGATTATCCAATCTTGGTTCTATATTTTCACCCAGTAATAACGCCGGTATGTGAAAATGTTGAATTGGCACTAAATGCTCACCAACAGCTCGTGAATCGTGATCTGCAATCACTAAGAACACCGTATCTTTCCAATAATCTGATTTTTTCGCTAACTCAAAAAAATGCCCGATAGCATAATCGGCGTATTTTGCTGCATTGTTACGAGTTTGTTTTGGTTGCTCGTATAATTCAATTTTACCGTCCGGAAACTCAAAAGGATCGTGATTACTTGAGCTAAATACCAAGCTAAAGAATGGTTTTTCCTCTTTATAGAGCTGCGTAAAGGTTTCATTCGCCTTATCAAAAAGATCTTCATCACTTACCCCCCAGGTTGCTGTAAATTTAGGGTTCTGGTAATCTTTTTCGTCAATAATTTGTTGGAAACCATTGCCGTAGAAGAAACTAGCCATATTATCAAAATGTTTTTCCCCACCATAAATAAAAGAAGTATGGTAGCCTTGACGCTTTAATAATTCCGCAATGCTAAAAAAGTTGTTTTAGCTTTTTGTGAGTTTTACTACCGCCCTTGCTGGCGTTGGTGTAAAACCGGTTGTTACCGCTTCAATTCCTCTTACTGAGCGAGTGCCTGTGGCATACAAATTCGTAAAATACCACCCTTGTTCTGAAAGCTTGTCTAAATTTGGCGTGAGATTTTTACCGCCTAATGAGCCAACAAACTGAGCCCCTAAGCTTTCCTCTAAAACAATTACAATATTTTTAGGTTTACCTTGATAAGTGGCTTTATTTTCAGTCAAGGTTGGAATTTCATCTAGTATATAATCAGAACTTGGACGATTTCGAGCCTGTTTAACAATACTTAGCATTTCTTCAACAGACATTTTGCCATATTGCTCCGAAGATTTATCTTCATCTTTCAACTGTTGTACTGCATAAAGTACAGAATAGCCTGAGTTTAACACCAGTGAATTTACAAGAGGATCACTTGAGAATGCGACCATTGCCGGGTTTATACCTCGATGAGCAAAACTAGAACGTCCACCAACAAACACCGCAACAGCAACCAATAAAGCCAATAATGGGCGTATTTTCCAACTCGGCAAACATAAATTTTTTGTTGCCCAACCTGATAATTTCCAATAAATCATTAATGAGATAATAAATACAGCAACGCCACAAATAACAGCCCATAAATGACCATTAATCAACATTGTGAATACTTCTTTTGGATGAACTAAATACTCAATGAAAAGACGGTTAGGGCGGAGATCAAAGGTCTCAATAAAATTTGGTGTAGCAACTTCCATAAAAAGAATAAACACACTACCTGCAGTTAGCCAAATTCTTAAAATAATCCGCCAAATTGAGCCGAGTGCATTTTTATGAAAGAAAAATACGCTCAATAATGCAGGTAAACCAAAAAGCCAACATAATGCGGATACATCAATACGAATGCCTTGTAACATTAATGGTATCCAGCCATCAACTGCTGATATTCGATCAGCTTGCCAAATACCTAAAGCCAGGCGGGATAATGTTAAAATAAATAGATTAATCCCAACAAATAGCAGGATCGGGAATAGCACAGTTCTGGATTGACTGCGTTGATACATTTGAATCTCCTTTTAAAAATTTAAAATTGTTATAATTGAATAGTGATAGTGTCGCCTACTCTAATAATACCACTATTTTGTGGCACAAGGTGAATGCCGAAAACAGGCTTTCCCTTATCATTTGTATGCTTTTGTTTCAACGTTCGGAAAGGCTCTGCTTGAGGGTCTAATTCTAACGTAGATAAATTGCGGGTAATCAGCACACATCGAGTACAAAGGGCTGACTTGCGAAATAAGACTTCACCAATTTGAATTTGTTCCCAACTCTCTTCTTCAAAAGCAATATTGCCATCAATCACAATATTTGGGCGAAAACGAGCCATTTCGATTGGAATTGGCGACCATTCTTGCACTTGCTCAAGGGATTTGAGCGACATCAAAGTAACAGGATGACTATCTGCAAAACTCAATGGATTATCTGCAAAGTTTTCAACCTTACGTTGGCTTTGACTACCCAACCAACGAAGTTGCACTTCTCTTCCTAAAATTTCGCTTAGCCATTGATTAACACGCTTGTCTGCCACTTTAGAATAAAAATGCGTTCCCCATACTTCACTTGATTGCTCCTCAATGAAATCTTGGTAAAGTGCAACACATTTTTGACCGCTTGTATGGCTAATCACAAGCCCTGTTGCAATCGGAAAAGCCGTTAGGCGGTATAGTTCTACATCTTTACGGGCAGTAATAAATTTACCGTCAGATTCCGTTATCATAAATTCACGATCAAAATTTAACCCCTTAGGTTCTACAAAAGCTTGAGAAACTTGGGTTGATTGCGTGGATTTTATCGGGTAAATATTCAGTTCGGTTACTTGCATAGAAAATCCTCTGTTTAGAAAGCTAAGATACCATACTACAAGCGGTCGAAAAGTAAAAGGAATTTGCAAATCCCTTATGAGAACGGTAAACTTGCAAGACTTCAACGCTCTATAGGTCAAATAAAATGGCAAAAAAACCAACTCAAGATTTTGAAACGACGCTCAAAGAATTAGAAGCAATTGTTACCCATTTAGAAGCAGGCGATTTACCGCTTGAAGATGCCCTTAATGAATTTGAAGCCGCAATTAAACTGGTACAGCAAGGGCAAGAACGCTTACAAAAAGCGGAGCAACGAATTCAAATTCTATTAAATAAAAATGATACCGCAGAACTTAGCGACTATACAAAAGAATAATACAAAGAGTAATAAAATGAGCTATTCCTTAGCAACCGACCTCACCACTCAACAAAAACGGATTAACGATTTTCTAGCAGAAAAATTAAATCATTACGAAGCCTTTCATTCCCCATTAATTAACGCAATGGAATATGCGGTTTTATTAGGCGGAAAGCGTGTTCGCCCGTTTTTAATTTATGCCACAGGTAGAATGCTTGGCGTGCCGCTTGAAAAATTAGATCATAGTGCAGCGGCGATGGAATCTATCCACGCTTATTCATTGGTTCACGATGATTTACCGGCAATGGACGATGATAAATTACGTCGAGGCAAGCCAACTTGTCATATTGCCTTTGATGAAGCAACTGCTATTTTAGCAGGTGATGCATTACAAAGCTTTGCTTTTGAATTGATCGCAACCGACCCTAAACTTTCTGACAAAGAGAAAGTCGCTCAAATCAGAGAATTATCAACCGCCTCAGGTGCAAAAGGAATGTGCTTAGGGCAAAGTTTAGATTTGATTGCGGAAAATAAATCGGTCAATTTAGAAGAGTTAGAATTAATTCACCGTAATAAAACAGGGGCATTAATTCTTTCCTCTGTAATGATGGGTTTTAATCTTTCCGAACATTCGCAAAATTTAGCGATAAAACAACCGCTTGTAAATTATGCAAAAGCGATTGGCTTAGCTTTTCAAGTGCAAGACGATATTTTAGATGTAATTGGCGAAACTGATAAAATTGGTAAAACAGTGGGCTCTGATGAAAATTTAAATAAAAGCACTTACCCTAAATTACTAGGATTAGATGGAGCAAAGCAAAAAGCCGAAACACTTTACCAAACGGCTCTCTCCTCTCTTGAACAACTGCCTTTTGATACTACTGCATTAAAAGAGTTGGCGGATTTTATTGTTAAGCGTGAAAACTAAGAAAAAACCTAGCAGATGCTAGGTTTTTTAGAGATTAAACGTGAGGTTTAGCTTCCGGTAGCGTACCTTCAATTTCATAAAGCACATCACCATCTTTAAAAAATACGTAACCACCATTTTTCATTTTTATCCAATTTTCATTTTTTGTCAGTGGCTGAGTTGTGATAATTGTTACTTTATCGGTAATTTTGGTATATTGGCTGAAATCAATTGAAACATCATCATCACGTAATGCTTTACCAAATGGGGCTTTACGACATACATAATGAAGATTAGTTGTACAACGAGCAATCATCCAATGCCCATTCGATAAAATAAAATTAAATACACCGTGTTCCGCAATTCTTTCTGTTACTTTCACCACTGCATCAAAAATCTCTTTTTCGCTTGGTTTTGCCGGATACATCTCTTTTAATTCCGATACAATTCGGCAAAATGCGGCTTCGGAGTCTGTTGTACCAATCGGTTGATAGTGGCACTCTTCACAAACACCAACTCCCTCTACTGTACCATTATGAGCAAAAACCCAATTTTCTCCCCATAATTCACGAATAAAAGGGTGGGTATTTTCTAAATTCACATCACCTCGTGTAGCTTTTCGGATATGAGCAATCACATTCAGCGATTTGATTTGATATTGACTAATAGATTCCGCCATTGGCGATGAAGCTCCCGGTCGATTATCACGAAAAACTCGTACACCTTTTCCTTCAAAAAATGCGATGCCGAATCCATCAGTGTGATGGTCGGTTAATCCCCCACGCCGACGAAAGCCATCAAAAGAAAAGGTAATATCCGTCGGCGTATTACAATTCATTCCAAGTAATTGACACATAATTTAATTCTTTAATTCTCAAGGAGTTACTACAAAACTAATGATGATATTTAAGCAGATTGATAGAAAATTTCAACGCCATTTCCGCAAAAATATTATGTCTTATTATTATAATATATGCCTTTTTTATGCCATTTAATTGTATTCTTTTTTAAATAGTGAAATTAAAAAGAGCATTCCGGCACAAATTACTACCGATGGACCTGCCGGAGTATCCTTCCAACCCGATAGCAGCAATCCCCCTGTTACTGCAATAATGCTAAATAAAATAGCAATAAAGACCATTTTTTCAGGCGTTTTAGCAAAACGCCTTGCTGTTGCAGACGGAATAATTAGCAACGAGGTAATGATTAATGCCCCCACAAATTTCATACTTAATGCAATGGTTAATGCGGTTAAAATCATCAATAACAAACGCAAGCGAGCAACATTTAAACCTTCAATTTGAGCAAGTTCCGGGCTAATTGTGATGGATAATAAACGTTTCCAGAATATCATCAGCACCGATAAGATCAGAATTGCACCTGCCCCAATAAAAATCACATCAGAAAAATTAATTGCCAACAAATCGCCAAACAAGTAAGACATTAAATCTACTCTCACGTTATCCAGCAAACTAATGGTAATCACACCGAGAGAAAGGCTGGTATGGGCGATAATGCCTAAAACAGTATCAACTGAATAATTAGTTTTCTGTTCAAGCCAAACTAATAAAATTGCTAAGATAATTGTCATTACAATGACAGCAATGTAAGGA
>NZ_JBXGGI010000069.1:0-25042 GCF_056854775.1 Mannheimia sp. | reverse complement strand
CGTAATCTTATCACTGCGGTGCAAAATGCCCAAGGGGTAGAGCTAGGTGCAGCTTTTGAGCGTAAAGGTTCATCATTAGTTGGAGCGGATGCCGGAGAATTAGTCGGCATTGGTAGCTTAGGCGTTGTTGTGTCAGATGATGTGGCAAAAAATGCTGATAAATTTGATTTATTAATTGATTTCACTCGCCCGGAAGGTACGTTAGAGCATATCGCTATCTGTGTGGAAAATAATAAGAAAATGGTAATTGGTACCACAGGTTTTGATGATGCAGGCAAAGCGGCAATTCAATCTGCTGCAGAAAAAATCGGTATCGTGTTTGCCTCAAACTACAGCGTAGGCGTAAATTTAGTATTTAAACTGTTAGAAAAAGCGGCAAAAGTGATGGGCGATTATTGCGATATCGAAGTCATTGAAGCTCACCATCGCCACAAAGTGGATGCACCATCAGGCACAGCGTTATCAATGGGCGAACATATTGCGAAAACGCTCGGTCGTGATTTAAAAACGCACGGCGTATTTGAGCGTAACGGTATTACAGGAGAACGTAAGCGTGATGAAATCGGCTTTGCGACTATTCGTGCCGGTGATGTAATCGGTGAACACTCCGTATGGTTTGCCGATGAAGGAGAACGTGTGGAAATTGCCCACAAAGCCTCAAGCCGAATGACCTTTGCTAACGGCGCGGTACGTGCAGCAAAATGGTTAAACACCAAACAAAACGGACTGTTTGATATGACAGACGTGTTAGATCTCAATAATCTATAAAAATGTAAATGAAGGATAATAACAATGACAAAATTCAACAACATCGAAACGACTTTAGTTCAAATTGGCAACCGCACCGACCCTCGCACTGGAGCGGTAGCAATGCCGATTATTCTTTCTACCGCTTATGGTCGTGATGGCTTGGGCGAATCAACTGGTTGGGATTACACCCGCACCAAAAATCCAACCCGTGCCGTGCTAGAGCAGGGGATTGCTGATTTAGAAGGTGGCGATGCAGGCTTTGCGATGGCATCCGGTATGGCGGCAATTCAGTTAGTGATGTCGCTATTTAAAGCCCCTGATGAATGGATTATTTCAAGCGATGTTTACGGTGGTTCTTACCGTTTATTCGATTTCAGCCACAAAAATCACGGTACTTTAAAGCCTGTGTATGTGAATACGGCAGATTTAGCCGCGATTGAGGCAGCAATTACCCCTAATACCAAAGCGATTTTTGTGGAAACACCGTCCAATCCGTTAATGGAAGAGTGCGATGTCGCCGCAATTTCTAAAATTGCGAAAAAACACAACTTAATGTTGATTGTAGATAATACGTTCTTAACTCCAGCTTTATTCCGCCCGATTGAACACGGTGCAGATATTGTGATTCATAGTGCGACCAAATATTTATCCGGCCATAATGATGTGTTAGCCGGCTTAATTGTGGCAAAAGATTCAGAAGCGACTAAAGTAAACGGACAAAACTTAAGCGAGCGTTTATTCTATTTCCAAAACTGTGCCGGTGCAGTACTTTCGCCGTTTGATTCCTATCTTGCCGTGCGTGGTATGAAAACCTTAGCATTACGTATGGAACGCCATCAATATAACGCCACTGAAATTGCTAAATTTTTAGCAGAGCAGCCGGAAATTGACAGCGTGCTTTATTCAGGCAAAAGCGGCATGGTGTCGTTCCGTCTGCAAAAAGAAGAATGGGTACCTAAATTCTTAAAAGCGATAAACTTGATTACCTTTGCGGAAAGTTTAGGTGGAGCAGAAAGTTTTATCACTTACCCAGCAACCCAAACCCATATGGATATTCCAGAGGCAGAACGTATCGCTCGTGGTATCACTAATACCTTATTACGTTTCTCAGTCGGTTTAGAACACGTGGAAGATATTAAAGCGGATTTACTACAAGCCTTTAAACAGTTGAAGTAGTTGTTCATCCTAAACTTACAAGCGGTCAGATTTTTTGTATTTTTTGCAAAAGAGATGACCGTTTGTTTTTTTTGAATGTATAAATGGATATTTGAAAGGAAAGTTGTTTATGGATTTATAGAATTCATTATTTTAATACTTTATTTAACATAATATACGTTATGCGAAATTTTTATTAAGGAAGATTATTTTGATTTATGTCTTTTTGTAATAAATACTTTCCATTTTCAACTAAGTTATGTTAGGCTTTAGCCACTTAAAATGAGATAAGGACTTTACTAAATGAACAGCATATTAGATAAAAAAATCAGATCTACTGCAATCCCATCATTATTGTGTGATTTTTATAAAACTTCCCACAGAATACAATATCCGGAAGGCTCTCAATTTTTATACAGTACCTTTACGCCTCGTAGTAATGCAAAAGCACCTTTTCTTCATCGTATTGTTTCATTTGGTTTCCAAGCATTTATTGTAAAATATTTAATCCATTATTTTAATGATAACTTTTTCTCTCGCTCAGAATTTGACGTTGTTACTGAATATACGAGATTTATTGCAGATACCTTACAAATTGAAGATTCCGGCGAACATATTGCACAATTACATCAATTAGGCTATTTACCGATTAGAATTAAAGCCATTCCTGAAGGTAAATCGGTTGCAATCAAAGTGCCGATGATGACTATCGAAAACACACATCCTGATTTCTTTTGGCTCACTAATTATTTGGAAACATTGATTAATGTTTCTCTATGGCAGCCGATAACATCGGCATCTATTGCTTTTGCTTATCGTAAAACATTAATGCAATTTTCTGAGCAAACTTGCGATAATAATAGTCATCTCCCCTTCCAATCTCACGATTTTTCAATGCGTGGAATGAGTTCGTTAGAATCAGCTGAAAGCTCAGGAGCCGGGCATTTAACCTCATTTTTAGGCACAGATACAATCCCCGCCATTTCATTTGTTGAAGCCTACTATGGTTCAAAAAATCTTATCGGAACGTCCATTCCTGCTTCCGAGCATTCTGTAATGAGTTCGCACGGTGTTGATGAATTACCAACATTCCGCTATTTAATGGGTAAATACCCCAATAATATGCTCTCTATTGTGGCAGATACCACCGATTTTTGGCATAACATCACGGTAAATTTACCATTGCTCAAAGAGGAAATTCTCGCTCGCCCGGAATCGGCAAAAATTGTTATTCGTCCTGATAGTGGTGATTTCTTTGCCATTATTTGTGGCGATGTTACAGCCGAAACCGACTACGAACGTAAAGGATTAATTGAATGTTTATGGGATATTTTTGGTGGAACAATCAATAACAAAGGCTATAAAGTGCTTAATCCGCATATTGGTGCTATTTATGGCGATGGCGTAACCTATGAAAAAATGGTTAAAATTTTGGAAGGATTAGAAACAAAAGGCTTCGCATCCAGTAATATTGTGTTTGGTGTAGGGGCTCAAACCTATCAACGTAATACAAGAGATACGCTTGGTTTTGCGATTAAAGCTACTTCTATCACAATTAATGGCGTTGAGAAAGCCATTTTCAAAGCCCCAAAAACTGATGATGGTTTGAAAAAATCGCAAAAAGGTCGAGTAAAAGTAATTACTTTAGATAGCTATGTTGATGGCTTAACTGCTCTTGATGATTTTTCTGATGATCTTTTAGAGCTGGTTTTTGAAAACGGTAAATTGGTTAAAGAAACAAATTTTGATGAAATCCGTCAAAATATTTCTGCTCAGTTTTAGCTAAAGCAAGCGGTTGAATTTTTTAAATTTTTTGCAAAATTTCTATAAAATTCAACCGCTTGTTATTTACTATTTACTTAGTTAAATCAATACGATACACCGCAAAGCCTGTTTCATCATTTTCAATATATTCCATCGGATATTGTGCATTCTCTTTTATAAAAGTTTTTGCTTTTTCCGTTGGCGATGTTTCAAAACGAATATCCAGTTTTACCGTTGCGTTAATTGGAGCGATTCTCCAGTTGTTATCCGCTTTTGGACTGACTTGTCCGTGATCTTTACTTTCTGAGGTAATATAATTCGCTAACACTTGGCGATTTTCATCAGGTGCAGCAAAAACAATATGTTTATCGCCGGTTCCCGGGAATTTAGCACCATAAGCTCGGTAGTTGTTCGTTGCAATCAAAAACTCTTGGTTTGGTTCAACAGGTTTACCGTCAAAAGTGAGATTTACTACACGGTGTGCGTTTTCATTAATTAACTTACAATCGCCGTCATAGCGAGCCGGTTGGGTTAAGTCAAATTGATAATTTACGCCATCAATCACATCAAAGTTATAGGTGCGAAAGCCTGTCCAATCAAGTAAAGATTGTGGTTTATCACTCGTTGTATCAATTTGTTTGAACATTCCTGCACTGCATTCTAACCACTCTTTCAGCTCTGCACCGCTTGCTTTAACCACCACTAACGTATTTGGATAAAGGTATAAATCTGCCGCATTACGGAACGTTAATTCGCCTCTATCTACTTCAGTATAGCCTGTTGGATCGTTTTTACGACCGCCTGCTTTAAATGGTGCTCCGGCACTTAAAATAGGAATACCTGCAAGTTCGGGCAAGCCTTTAACTACGTTTTCCACATAGGCTTTTTGTGCTTGGTTTACAATTTGAATGGTTGGGTCATCTTGAACTAACGCAAGATAGCTGTACATATTATCTGTTGCTTTACCAATCGGTTGAGCCACAAATTTACGCGTTTCTTCGTGTGTTTCTTTTAATAATGCCACAATTTCCGGGTGGTTTTCAACTTTTGCTTTTTTCGCTTCGGCATCATAAATTGGACGCAACTCTGCTCTGCCGTCCACCACGCCCCATTTGCCATTATGTTGAGCTAAACTTAAATCAATCACACTGATATTATTTGCCCAATAACCTGCCATACTTTGAGGAACATTTTTCATTGTGCCTTTTTCAATATCTGCATTTGGCGATTGTGCAAATTCTTTATTTGGGAATAAACGGTGTGAATGTCCGAAAATTACTGCATCAATACCTTTTACATCAGCAAGATAAAAAGCTGAGTTTTCCGCACCCTCTTGATAAGGTTCATCAGATGGACCTGTGTGAGCTAGAGCAATAATCACATCTGCCCCCGCTTCCTTGATAAGTGGAATATATTTTCGTGCGGTTTTAACAATATCTCGAGCTTCAACTTTACCTTCAAGATTTGCTTTATCCCAAACCATTACTTGCGGTGGTACAAAACCGATATAGCCGATTTTGACGGTTTGTTCTTTGCCGTTTTCATCAATGACTTTTTTCTCTTGAATATCATAAGGTTTGAAGAATGGATCGTCTGTACCCGGTTTTACAATATTAGCATTCACAATGGGGAATTTAGCTTGTTTGATAGCATCATCTAAATAAGCTAGACCATAGTTAAATTCGTGATTACCGAGCGTCCCTGCATCATATTGCATCGCATTTAATGCCATAATTGAAGGCTCTGCTCTGCCCTCTTTTGAACCTTTGGTGGATTGGTAGTCTGCAATCGGATTGCCTTGAATTAAATCGCCATTATCCACCAGTACACTATTTTTCACTTCTTCTCTGGCTTGCTTAATTAAAGTTGCAGCACGAGTGAAACCAAATTTATCGGTTGGGGCATCTTTATAATAGTCAAAATCGGTTAAGAAACTGTGAATATCGGTTGTAGCAATTACACGTAATGCGGCTTTATTTTGAGCATTTTTGGCAAAAGCCGACGGTTGAGTACCTAAAATAAGCATTGCACTTGCACCGAGTTGAATAAATTTTCTTCTATTTAGCATAAAAAATCTCCAGATGAAATAGAACAACAAAATTGCAAAATATTTTAGAAAAATAACCGCTTGTTTGCTATGTTTTTTCGCATTTATACCCTGTTATATCAAATTTTAATCATATTTTTACCTTTCTTTAACTTCAAGGATTTATTTTAATGGCTGAAAGGTGTATCCTTTGTACCTGAATATACAGATAAAATTTGTATGCTATTCAAAGTCATTTCATAAAATAAGGTAATTTGACCATGTCTAAAAACTTAATCTTAATCCTTAACTGCGGTAGTTCATCTCTTAAATTCGCTATTTTAGATCCTAAAACCGGTGATGAAAAATTATCAGGTCTTGCGGAAGCTTTTCACTTAGAAGATGCACGTATCAAATGGAAGTTAAATGGAGAGAAAGGTAATGCCGATTTAGGTGCAGGTGCGGCACATAGTGAAGCACTTACATTTATTGCTGAAAAATTATTGTCTGATGAATTAAAAGCAAATATTGGTGCTATCGGTCATCGTATTGTTCACGGTGGTGAGAAATTTACATCTTCTGTTGTGATTACAGATGAAGTGATTAAAGGTATTGAAGAAGCTGTTCAGTTCGCTCCGTTACATAACCCTGCTCATTTAATCGGTATCAAAGAAGCGTTCAATATTTTCCCAGAATTAAAAGATAAAAACGTAGCTGTTTTTGATACAGCATTCCACCAAACGATGCCTGAACACGCATTCTTATATGCTCTTCCATATAAATTCTATAAAGAACACGGTATTCGTCGTTACGGTTTTCACGGTACAAGTCATTTCTATCTTACTTCTCAAGTGGCTGCACTTGTGGGTAAACCGGTTGAGCAAACCAACACCATTATTTGCCACTTAGGTAATGGTGGTTCAGTCTCTGTTGTACGTAACGGCAAATGTATTGATACGTCAATGGGTTTAACACCATTAGAAGGTTTAGTGATGGGTACCCGTTCAGGTGATCTTGACCCGGCAATTATCACCTTCTTATACAATAACTTAGGTATGTCAATGAAAGAGATTGACGATACTCTAGTGAAAAAATCAGGTCTTTTGGGCTTAACAGATGTAACTAGCGACTGCCGTTATTCTGAAGATAACTATAATGATGAATCTAAACCTGAAGCAAAACGTGCTTTAGATGTTTATAGCTACCGTTTAGCAAAATACATTGGTTCATATATGGCAATTTTAGGTGCAGATCACTTAGATGCTATCGCATTCACAGGTGGTATCGGCGAAAATTCAGGTTTAGTGCGTGAATTAACGTTAAATCACTTAAAATTATTTGGTATTAAGTTAGATAATGAGCGTAACCTAGCTGCTCGCTTTGGTAAAGACGGTGTAATTACAACTGATGACTCAGCGTTTAAAGCTGTAGTAATCCCAACTAACGAAGAGTTAGTAATTGCACAAGATACCGCTAAATTAGCATTATAATGATACAGGGGCAGAGTTTCTGCCCTTTCACTTTCTAATTGGAAATAATTATGTCTAGAACAATTATTCTTATTCCTATTTCAACAGGTGTCGGCTTAACCAGCGTCAGCTTGGGTTTAGTCCACGCATTAGAGCAAAAAGGCTCTAAAGTTGGTTTCTTAAAACCTATTGCTCAGCCTATTAGTGGCGAAGATACTTTAGACCGCTCAACTACAATTATTCGTGCAGACCAAACTACTGAAGTTGGCGAACCATTTATGCTAAGCGAAGCAGAAGCATTGATTGGTCAGAACCAAACAGATGTTTTATTGGAAAAAGTGGTAGAACGTCATCAAAAACTGTCTAAAAATAATGAAATTATCATTATTGAAGGTTTAATTCCAACCCGTAAAAATTCTTATGCAAACAGCATTAACTATGAGATTGCACAATCACTTGATGCTGAAATTATCTTAGTTGCAGCTCCGGCTTCAGATACACCGGCTCAATTGAAAGAACGTATTGAAGCTGCTGCTTCACAGTTTGGTGGTCGCCACAATCCGAATTTATTAGGTGTCATTATTAATAAATTCAATGCTCCTGTTGATGATTCCGGTAGAACTCGTCCTGATTTAACTGAAATCTTCGATTCATTCCAACATTCTAATAATAATGTTTCTGAAGTAGAAAATCTTTTTGCGAAAAGCCCGATTGAACTATTAGGTTGTATTAGTTGGAAAGCAGAGTTGATTGCGACTCGTGCTATTGATGTAGCTAAACATTTAGGTGCTTCAATTATTAATGAAGGTGAACTTAAAACTCGCCGTATTCGTGGTGTAACTTTCTGTGCTCGTAGCTTGCCACATATGGTGGATCACTTTAAAGCCGGGAGTTTATTAGTAACTTCTGCTGATCGTCCGGAAGTATTAGTTGCTGCTTCACTTGCCGTAATGAATGGTGTGAAAATTGGTGCAATTTTATTAACCGGTGGTTATAAAATTGATAGTACAATTGCTAAACTTTGCCAACAAGCTTTTGAAACAGGTGTTCCTGTATTCCGTATTGAAGGAAACACGTGGCAAACTGCATTGAGCTTACAAAGTTTCAGCTTAGAAGTACCTGTAGATGATAAAGAGCGTATTGCTGCGATCAAAGAGTATATGGCAAGCCAATTTAATGTGAACTTCATTGATGAAATGTCTAAAGCCGGTACTCGTACCCGTCGTCTATCCCCTGCTGCATTCCGTTATCAATTAACAGAATATGCCCGTCAAGCGAAAAAACGTATTGTATTACCGGAAGGCGATGAGCCTCGTACAGTAAAAGCTGCTGCATTGTGTGCTGAACGCGGTATTGCAGAATGTGTACTACTCGCACCACCTACAGAGGTAGAACGTGTTGCTGAAGCTCAAGGTGTAGTATTAGGCAAAGGTATTACGATTATCGATCCTGCAACTATTCGTGAAAACTATGTTGATCGTTTAGTTGAACTGCGTAAAGCAAAAGGTATGACAGAAGTCGTTGCTCGTGAGCAATTATTAGACAATGTTGTATTAGGTACGATGATGCTTGAAGCCGGTGAAGTTGATGGTTTAGTATCAGGTGCTGTAAATACAACCGCCAATACTATTCGTCCACCAATGCAGATTATTAAAACTGCACCGGGTAGCTCAATTGTTTCTTCAATCTTCTTTATGCTATTACCTGATCAAGTATTGGTATATGGCGACTGTGCGGTAAACCCGGATCCAACCGCTGAACAATTAGCTGAAATTGCAATCCAATCGGCAGAATCAGCAAAAGCATTTGGTATTGATCCTCGTGTTGCAATGATCTCTTACTCAACAGGTACTTCCGGTTCGGGAGCCGATGTTGAGAAAGTGAAAGAAGCTACTCGTATTGCTAAGGAAAAACGCCCGGACTTAATAATTGATGGTCCATTACAATATGATGCGGCTATTATGGAAGATGTTGCTCGTTCTAAAGCACCAAATTCGCCGGTAGCAGGTAAAGCAACGGTATTTGTGTTCCCAGACTTAAATACTGGTAATACCACTTATAAAGCAGTACAACGTTCTGCAGATTTAGTTTCTATCGGTCCAATGCTACAAGGTATGCGTAAGCCTGTAAATGACTTATCTCGTGGGGCTTTAGTTGATGACATTGTTTATACAATCGCATTAACCGCTATTCAAGCAACACAATAATTCACTTATTATTGGATTAATAAATGCCCTTTCACACAAAGGGCATTTTTATTTTTGCCTACCCTACTTTTTAATTTAATCATATAATCCTAGTCGGATAAAACATAGAGAGTAAAGAGGAGAATTTATGGAGAAAATTGAACGTCTGTTTGCGAATAACCACGCTTGGGCAACTCAGATGAAGGACGAACAATCCGATTATTTCAAAAAATTAGCCGAGCATCAAAAGCCAACCTATTTATGGATTGGTTGCTCAGATAGCCGTGTTCCTGCTGAAAAACTAACAGGTTTAGAACCGGGTGAATTATTTGTGCATAGAAATGTAGCGAATATGGTTATTCATACTGATTTAAACTGTTTATCCGTCGTACAATATGCAGTAGATGTGCTAGAAATTGAACATATTATCATCTGCGGTCATACCAATTGCGGTGGTATTAATGCTGCAATGGCACAAAATGATCTTGGTTTAATTAATAACTGGTTACTCCACATTCGAGATATTTGGTTTAAACATAGCCATTTATTAGGTAAATTGCCTTATGAAGAGAGATCAAATGTACTAACTCGATTGAACGTAGCAGAGCAAGTTTATAATTTAGGACAATCTTCTATTATCAAATCCGCGTGGGAAAGAGGAAAATTGCTCTCATTACACGGCTGGGTTTATGATGTCAAAGATGGCTTTTTGAGTGATCAAGGTGTAATTGCGACCAGCCGAGAAACTTTAGAAATAACTTATCGCAATGCTATCGCTAAGATTACAACCGATGCGAATGAAAAACTAACATTACTTGAAGAAGCCTAACCTTACAAGCGGTCATATTTCATTACTTTTTTGCAAATTTTAAATTATTTTAATGAGTATTTTTTGTTCAAACAATTGTTTTTGGTAATAAAGATTTAAATTTTGCTAAAAGCATAAAATATAGTATATAAAATCATAATGCCGCCATTTTCTAACTTTATCTTTATAAAAATCCGATTTTATTAGCTTAAAAAGCAGATAAAACCAGAATTCTTGTTAAAGACATAGCTAGACAGCTATAAAAAAATCCTGCAGAATCGAACCAACTTAATGCGATTTTTGGTTGGAGGATTTAATGAAAAAACTTTCTGGTGCAGAAATGGTGGTACAGTCCCTTAAAGATGAAGGCGTTGAATACGTTTTCGGTTATCCGGGTGGCTCTGTACTTGATATTTATGATGCCATTCATACACTTGGCTTAAACCACGTTTTAGTCCGCCACGAGCAAGCTGCTGTACATATGGCAGACGGCTATGCTCGTTCTACCGGTAAAGTGGGGTGCGTGCTGGTTACTTCAGGACCGGGAGCAACCAATACCATTACAGGTATTTTAACCGCTTATACTGATTCTATCCCAATGGTAATCCTATCAGGGCAAGTTCCATCTAACCTTATTGGGAGCGATGCTTTCCAAGAGTGCGATATGATTGGTATCTCTCGTCCTGTAGTAAAGCATAGCTTCTTGGTAAAAAATACGGAAGATATTCCTCATATCATCAAAAAAGCATTCTACATTGCTTCAACCGGTCGTCCCGGTCCTGTTGTGATTGATATTCCGAAAGATATGGTAAACCCATTAAATAAATATCCGTATGAGTATCCGAAATCAGTATCAATGCGTTCATACAATCCAACAGTACAAGGTCATAAAGGGCAAATCAAAAAAGCATTGAAAGCCTTATTGGTTGCGAAAAAGCCTATTCTCTACATTGGTGGTGGTGTAATTAATGCAGAATGCTCTGCAGAAGTTACTGAGTTTGCTCAAAAACTAAATCTTCCGGTTACAACCTCATTAATGGGGTTAGGTGCTTACCCTGCTTCTGATAGACAATTCTTAGGAATGCTCGGTATGCATGGTACTTATGAAGCAAACAATGCAATGCACGAAAGTGATTTAATTTTAGGTATTGGTGTGCGTTTTGATGATCGTACAACAAATAATTTAGCCAAATACTGCCCTAATGCGAAAGTAATTCACGTTGATATTGACCCAGCCTCTATTTCAAAAACCGTACCGGCTTATATTCCGATTGTAGGCAGTGCAAAAAATGTAGTTGATGAATTTTTATCATTATTAGATGATGAAAATCTTGCAAAAAGTCAGACAGATTTGACCGCTTGGTGGCAACAAATTGATGAATGGAAAGCTCGTAACTGCTTATCTTTTGAAGAAAGCTCAGAGGTAATTAAACCACAGCAAGTAATTAAAATGATCCACAAACTTACTAATGGTGAAGCCTATGTTGCATCAGATGTCGGTCAGCACCAAATGTTTGCTGCACTTCATTATGGCTTTGATAAACCACGCCGTTGGATTAACTCAGGTGGTGCAGGTACAATGGGCTTTGGCTTACCGGCTGCAATGGGCGTTAAATTTGCTCACCCGGAGGCAACGGTTATTTGTGTAACGGGCGATGGCAGTATTCAGATGAATATTCAAGAGCTTTCAACTGCTAAACAGTACGGCACCCCTGTTGTTATTATCAGCTTAAACAACCGTTTCTTAGGTATGGTAAAACAGTGGCAAGATATTATCTATTCAGGTCGTCATTCACAAGTGTATATGAATTCTCTACCAAATTTCGCTAAATTAGCGGAAGCTTATGGACACGTTGGTATTCAAATTGATCACCCGTCTGAATTGGAAGAAAAATTAACTCAAGCCTTTAGCATTAAAGATAAATTGGTCTTTGTAGATATTTTGATTGATGAAACAGAACACGTTTATCCAATGCAAATTCGTGGCGGTGCAATGAATGAAATGATGTTAAGTAAAACGGAGAGAACAAATGCGTAGAACATTAGCAGTATTATTAGAAAATGAATCAGGTGCGTTATCTCGTGTGGTTGCCCTGTTCTCACAACGTGGCTTTAACATTGAAAGTTTAACTGTTGCTCCAACCGATGACTCAAGCCTTCCACGAATGACGATTGTTGCACAAGGCGAAGAAAAAGTACTAGAGCAAATCGAAAAACAATTACACAAATTAGTTGATGTATTTAAAGTAAGTAATTTAAGTGCTTATGAACACGTTGAGCGTGAAGTGTTATTAGTGAAAGTACGTGCAACAGGTTCATCTCGTGATGAATTAAAACGTATGGTGGATATTTATCGTGGACAAATCGTGGATTTAACCCCGAAACTTTACACCATTCAGCTCTCAGGTTCGAGTGAAAAACTTAATGCATTTATTGAGGCTGTGAAAGAAGAAACTTCAATCGTTGAAATTGTTCGTTCCGGGGTGATTAGCCTATCTCGTGGCGATAAAAACTCCCTGTAAGCGGTTAAATTTCCGCTGAAAATTGCAAAATCCCTTTATTGAAAGATAAAGGGATTTTCTTATCTTAGAGTGGCAATATCAACACTTTTGATCTGCGTTGATAGTTATAATTTTCTCGCTTATAACGAGGTAAATCTTGAGCATCTGCTAATCTAAAGCCACGTTCTTGAAACCATTGAGTAGTTCGGGTGGTTAGCACAAAGAGTTTTTCCATTCCTAACTGCTCTGCTCTTTTGCGGATATTCTCCAATAAAATATCGCCTCTTGAGGAATCTCGATAATCCGGGTGAACCGCCACGCAAGCCATTTCTGCCATTTTTTCTTCCGAATAGACATTCAATGCCGCACACGCAATTACTACGCCATCCCGCTCAATAATAGTATAGTTAGCAATTTCCATTTCTAGCTGTTCACGAGAGCGTTTAACCAGAATGCCCTGTTGTTCAAGAGGACGAATTAAATCCAGTAATCCCGGAATATCTCTTGCAGTAGCAATGCGAATATTTTCCGAGCTTTCCATTGAGAACTGTGTACCGATACCATCACGAGAGAATAACTCTTGCAGTAGTGAGCCATCTTCTTTATAGCTCAGTAAATGGGAACGTTTTACCCCCTCTCGACAAACACTGATCGCTGCCTGTAAAAAACGGGCTTTTGCCGTATGATACTGCCCTTGCTCGATTAAATTGTTCAGCACCTTTTGTGCATCTTGTGGCAAGATATCCGAAATGACATTGCCTGCTTCATCTAAAATCCCCTGCTCTTCACAAAAACCGATTAATTTATCGGCACGAAGTTTAATTGCAACTTGAGTGGCAATATCTTCAAACGGTAAATTAAACATCTCTCCTGTTACAGAAGGGGCTATAGGTCCAAGTAATACGATTGAATTTTGAGCAAGCTGCTGTTTGATGCTCTCCACATTAATGCGACGAATTTTGCCACTTAAGGCATAATCTACCCCATCAACTACGCCAATTGGCTGAGCCAAGATCATATTACCGCTCACTACATTAATCACTTCGGAATGCGGTAAACGCAACGAAAGGCGGGCAAATAAGTCGTAATGCACTTTCCCTACCGCTTGTTTAACATACTCTAGCGATTGCGGATTTGTGATTCGGATATTATTGTAATACTCAGGCTCAATATTATTTTGGGTTAAGAGCTGATTAATTTGCGGTCTTGCCCCAAACACAATCACTAATTTGATATTCAAGCTATGCAATAAGCTAATATCATTGATAATATTGATAAAATTTGGGCTTTCGATAACATCGCCATCAAGCATAATCACAAAGGTTTTCCCCCTGTGCATATTAACGTAGGGCGTAGATTGTCTAAACCACTGTGCTAAAGCTAATTCTGTGTTGTGCATAATCTTCCTCGTAATAGTAGCCACTATATTAGCTTTTTTAGAAAAATCCGCAACCATTAAATTGAATAATTAGTCATATTTTTTGCATAAATAACAAAGCCCTAATATTCAAAATATCAGGGCTTTATTTATTATGCTTCAGCTTTAGTTAAATCTTTAACTTCTGTTTCTGCGGTTACTTTTTTAACTGCTTCGATACCTTTTTGGCAACTTTGTTTGGTTTTATACGCTTCGCCTGTTGCAACTACTTCGTGGTTACCTGCTTTTAAACGCCAGCGGTATTCGCCTTTAGCATCTTGATAAATTTCAAAATACATATACTACTCCTTAATGTGCTAACCCCAAACACTGTGTTTGGTTGAGTTAGCTTAAGCGAAATTCAGAAAAATATCAAAGCAAGCGGTCATTTCTTTACAAAAAATTGCAAATTTATTGTGCCGATTGCATCAACTGCTCAATATCAGCAATTTCTTTCGGGCAACCACTGGTTAAATTTTTATTACCATAATCGGTAATCAGCAGGTTATCTTCAATACGGATTCCAATGCCTTTATATTGCTCCGGTACATCTGCTTCTTTCGGAATATAGATACCCGGCTCAACTGTCAGCACCATACCAATTTGTAATGGACGATCCCGCTCTGTGCCATAATCGCCAACATCGTGCACATCTAATCCTAACCAATGCCCTAAGCCGTGCATATAAAATTGACGATATGCCTTTTGCTCAATCAATTCGTCCACATTTCCAGTCAAAATACCTAAACGAACCAAACCTTCTGTGAGAATTTGCACTGCTTTATCATTAGCTGCCTTAATAGAACTATCCGGCACAAGTAGTTTTGTTGCTTCTTTTATCATCGTAAGTGTTAATTCATACAGTTCTTTTTGTGGCTCGGAAAATTTGCCGTTAATCGGAAACGTTCGAGTGATATCGCCGGCGTAATAAGCAAATTCCGCACCTGCATCAATCAGTAATAAATCACCATCATTTAACACTTGGTCATTTTCATTATAGTGCAAAATGCAAGCATTCTCTCCGCCTGCTACAATAAAATTATAGGCAGGAAATCTTGCTCCAAAGCGGGTAAATTCGTGCTGCATTTCCCCCTCAATTTCTAACTCATAACGATTTGGACGAGTTTGTTTCATTGCTCGGATATGTGCCATCGAAGAAATATGGCAAGCCTGTTGAATAAGTGCAATTTCGAGTTCTGACTTAATTAATCGCATTTCAGATAACATCGGCTGCCAATCAATCAATGTAGTAGGTGTTTTTTGACGATTTGCGTTCATTTCATCAAATGTAGAAAAAAGAATGTTATCGCCCCATTCCTGCAAGCCCCTTGCATAATAACAAGCGGTCAAATTTGCTAATTTTTTTGCAAGAACGGCATTTATTTCCTCAACATCAAAAGCTTCGTGAAACTGTAACGTTTTAGGAGCATTTTCAGTGCCTAATCGCTTCCCATTCCAGGTTTCCATTAAAGGGTCTTTTTTCCGAACAAAAATAATGCTTTCTGTTTTATCTGCTTGTTTAATCAATAATATGGCTGATTGAGGCTCAGCAAATCCACTGAGATACCAGAAGTAGCTATCGGGTCTGAATAAATAATCACAATCATTGTTACGACATTTTTCTGACTCGGTAAAAATCAATAATGCTGAGTTATCCTGCATTTGCTCAAATACACGTTCACGGCGTGCGGTAAATTCCTCTTGCGGCATTTTTGCCAAATAAGCGAGATCCATAAATTCCTCTCTTTATTTCATTTTAGTACAGCTATTTTAACACAAATAATCCCATATTTTTAACCTGGCTTAAATCAATTAAAGCTTATATTTGATATATTGAATGTCTCTCAAAAATGATTTAAGATTAAATATAAACCTTAATGCAACAAAAGACCTTTTTTAATCCATTTTATTTATAATAAGACCAGAAAAGATCCAATATGAGCCATAGAGATAATTATGAAGCTTTCAGTAGAATTACAAAATCAGATTAACCAGTTAAATCAACTCAGAAAACAGGCTTTAAAGCAGGAGCAAGAAGAACAGAAATTATTTGAGAAGAATAAAATTAATGACTTGGAGCATTTTGGAAAGCAATTAAATGCACAAAGGAAATTATTGGGGATCGAACTTACTACGCTTGAGATGCAAACAGGCGTTTCAAGCTCTACTCTTAAACGTTTATTTAAAGACCCGAGCCAAGTGAAATTTCAGACAATTTGTGTGGTTGCAGAAACATTAGGATTTAATTTATGTGCAATCAATACCCATCAGTCTGAATAAGCGTTACAACGTATTGGAAAAACATAAAAAAATCGGGCGTATTGCCCGATTTTATGAGGGAAATTATAAATCCATTAATGAAAGTAGCTCATTATCTTTACGATCAACGTAATGGTCAGATTGGATTCTACGGATAGTTCGTGATTTACCGCGAATTAATAGGGTTTCTGTGCTAGCAATATTGCCTCTACGCTTAATTCCCTTCAATAAATCGCCTGATGTAATACCTGTTGCGACAAAAACAATATTATCATCACGCACTAAATCTTCTAATTTCAGCACCGTATTAATCGGTACATTCATCTCTTTACAACGAGAAAGCTCTTTTTCCGTCGCGGTTAAATGCTCAGGACTATTACCTTTTACTTGGTTACGGGGAATGAGTTTTACATTCATATCGCCACCTAAGGCTCGGATTGCCGCACCGGCAACAACGCCTTCCGGTGCTCCGCCAATACCATAAAGCAGATCTAATTCACCATCTGGTAAACAACACTGTACTGCTGCTGCCACATCGCCATCTGGAATAGCTATAACCCTTACACCAAGTTTTTGCACATCAGCAATGATTTGTTCGTGGCGAGGTTTCGCTAAAATAGCAATCGTTAATTGAGAAAGTAATTTGCCTTTTTTAGAGGCTACACGGCGAAGATTTTGCTCAAGCGGTAGGTTTAAATCAATCATTCCTTTGCATTCAGGACCGACAACCAGCTTTTCCATATACATATCAGGAGCTTTTAAGAATGTTTCTTTCCCCCCTGCAGCAAGTACCGACAGTGCATTTGATTGCCCCATCGCGGTAATACGCGTTCCATCAATCGGATCAACTGCTATACTGATTTCTTCATCTTCCAGACGAGATAAACCAATTTTTTCACCAATATACAACATTGGAGCTTCATCAATTTCGCCCTCGCCAATAACAACTTCTCCGCGTATTTCCATCTGGTTTAGCATAAAACGCATTGCTTTAACAGCCGCTTCATCCGCCGCATTTTTATTACCACGCCCAAGCCAAGAATAAGCTGCAAGTGCAGCAGCTTCTGTTACACGAGAAAATTCAAAAGAAAGAGTTCGTTTCATTTTTGTTCCTTAGTTTCTTGAAAGAAAAACTTTAAAAGAAGAGAGATTATATTTTAACAGTAACGAGAAGCCTGCGTTACTAAAAAATCATCATTTGCATAAAAATTCATAAATAACCAAACTTTTTTATGAAAATAAGGTCTGATTTAGAGTATAATCTTTACAAGTTTTACATCATTTAGAGGGAATTTATTATGTCATTATCGGTTTTAGACCAATTAGAAGAAAAAATCAAACAAGCTGTTGAAACTATTCAATTACTTCAATTAGAAGTTGAAGAATTAAAAGGTAAAAACGATACAGCAAGACAAGAAAACGAAACATTACGCAATGAGTATGAACAATTAAAAGTGGAGCAACAAAACTTCCAAGATCGTTTACGTTCACTTTTAGGTCAAATCGACAACGTTTAATTTCCAATCATAAACGGCTAAATTGTTAGCCGTTTTTTTATTATCTATCAAATATGGCAAAGCTCTATTTTTACTACTCATCAATGAATGCGGGCAAATCGACTACGCTACTTCAATCTTCTTATAATTATCAAGAACGTGGTATGAATACATTAGTTTATACCGCTGCGATTGATGACCGTTTTGGTGTTGGGAAAGTCAGTTCTCGTATTGGTATTTCTCAAGAGGCGACATTATTTAATGCTGAAACTGATTTATTTGCAGAAATTAAGCAATCTCACAACAATAAAACGTTACACTGTATCTTAATTGATGAATCTCAATTTCTTACCAAAGCTCAAGTTTACCAGCTTACTGATGTGGTTGATAAATTAAAAATTCCTGTACTCTGCTATGGATTACGCACTGATTTCCAAGTAGAATTATTTGAAGGGAGTAAATATTTATTGGCGTGGGCAGATGAATTAGAAGAGCTAAAAACTATCTGTGATTGTGGTAAAAAAGCTCATTTCGTTATTCGTTTAAACGAGAAAGGCGAAGCAATTAAAGAAGGCGAACAAATCCAAATTGGCGGTAATGATAAATATCTTTCAGTCTGTCGTTATCACTACAAGCAAAAATTGGGTAAGTTATAATAGATAACAAGCGGTTAAATTTCTCTAGAAATTTGCAAGTTGCAAAAAAATAACAAAATTTAACCGCTTGTATTTATCGTTTATTCGGTAATTTTTCCCAAGTTACTTCATTTCTTAGATAAACAGGTTCGATTTCAAGTGCAGACTGAACATTACCTTTTGCCATTTCTGACTGTGCAATAGATAACATATGCCGGCTTGAAGGTAAGGTAATTTCGCTAACTACAAGCGGTAAATTTTGTTCGGAAAATTGCGAATACGCCGCCCAGCCTGTACCGACTACAACAGTATTTTCAATTAATTGAAATTGTTGAATTGCAGCTTCAGGCGAACAGACTTGTTCTGTTACTATCTCATTCCATTCATTACCGTTTCTGGAAAATTGAGCAAAATAAACTTCATTCATTCGGGCATCAATTAATGCAATGACATTTTCTGCACCGAGTTTTTGGTAGGCTTCTTCTGCCATTGCTTTTAGATTAGAGACAGCCACTACAGGCAAGTTTGCTCCCATTGCTAAGCCTTGAGCAACACTTACGCCCACTCTAACCCCCGTAAAACTGCCCGGACCACGTCCGAATACTAAATAATTAACGTCTTTGATCTGAATATTCGCCTGCGTAAGTAATTCATCAACCATTGGCAAAATACGTTGTGTATGGGAACGAGGGCTAATTTCATCAAGGGTGGAAATTTTCCCATTATGCAGTAACGCAACCGAACAGGCTTCTGTTGCGCTATCTAAGGCAAGAATTGTTGTCATAATCTCTCTAAGAAAATAAAAGGCATACGTTTAAACGTACGCCATTATATAAAAATTAGTTAAAAATTGAAATTTTACGGACGATTTTTACGGCGTTGTTCCACTGCTTGGGCTAAAGCAAATAGTGCTTTTTCGCTATCTTCCCAGCCAATACAAGCATCAGTAATACTTTGTCCGTAAACTAAGGCCTCTAAGCCTTTACCTTCGATTAAATCTTGGCGACCTTCCACTAAATGGCTTTCAATCATCACACCTGAAATAAAGTCTGAACCACTCGCAATTTGTCTGCAAACATCTTCACAAACGTCCATTTGGCGTTTAAATTGTTTTTGGCTGTTTGCGTGGCTAAAATCAACCATAACGTGTGGACGATTACCGGCTTTTTCGATAGCTGCACAAGCTTCAGCAACAGATACTGCATCGTAATTAGTGCATTTATCGCCACCACGTAAAATAATATGACAATCCGGATTACCTGCGGTCGTTACAATCGCAGAATGTCCAAATTTGGTAACAGATAAGAAATGGTGCGGTGATTTTGCTGAAGAAATCGCATCTAATGCAATTTTCACACCACCATTTGTACCATTCTTAAAGCCAACGGCACAAGATAAACCTGAGGCAAGCTCACGGTGAACTTGCGATTCTGTCGTTCTCGCCCCAATTGCTCCCCAGCTCATAAAGTCTGCCATATATTGCGGAGTGATCATATCTAAGAACTCACCCGCTGTTGGTACGGTTAAATCATTGATATCTGATAACACTTTACGAGCGATACGCAAACCATCATTTAACGCATAGGTTTCATTTAAATATGGGTCGTTGATTAAACCTTTCCAGCCTACAGTTGTACGCGGCTTTTCAAAATATACACGCATTACTACTTCTAAATTTTGGTTAATTGTAGGATTTGCACGCATTTCTTTGATTTTTTGTGCGTATTCTAACGCTGCTTTCGGATCGTGAATTGAGCAAGGTCCAATTACCACTAACAAACGATCATCAGCTCCGTGTAAAATTTTATGGATTGCTTTACGAGTTTGTTCAACAGTTTCTGCTGCTACATCGCTGGCAGGATAGCGTTCTAATAATGCAACTGGGGGTAATAATTCTTCAATATTTGTGATTCTAACATCATCATTTTTAGCATCTGTATAAGCCATTTTTCACTCTCTAAATAAAAATAAAGTTGTACTATCATAATAGTACAACAATAAAGGCATTTCAAATATTTAATTCACTTTTTAATTAAATGTATTACAAACTGATGGATTGCCCGCAGTTAAGCCTTTTTTGAACCACTCTAAACGTTGAGCTGACGAGCCGTGTGTAAAACTATCCGGCACAACATAACCTCGACTTTGCTGTTGTAATCTATCATCGCCTACAGCCTGTGCAGCATTAAAAGCGTCTTCAATATCACGTTGCTCTAATCTATTTTGCTGAGCAAGTTGATGCCCCCAAACGCCAGCAAAGCAGTCTGCTTGCAATTCTACATTGACTGAAATCTGATTTGCTACCGCTTTAGACTTAGCTCTCATCTGTTCACGCTGAGTTTTACCTGTAATGCCTAATAAATTCTGAACGTGGTGCCCTACTTCGTGTGCAATCACATAAGAGAAAGCAAATTCTCCCGATGCTCTCAGTCTTTTACGCATATCATCATAGAATGATAAATCAATATATACTTTTTGATCTACAGGGCAATAGAAAGGACCCATTGCCGATTGACCTGTACCGCAAGCCGTTTGAGTTGCACCACGATAAAGTACTAAAGTTGGCTCTTTATAAGTTAGACCATTTTGTTTGAAATAAGCATTCCAAATATCTTCTGTGCTGGCTAACACTTTAGAAGATAAATCTTCTAAATGTGCTTCTTCAGAACTTTCCAATTTTGATGATGCTTGTTGGTAGCTTTCTTGACCGCCCATTAAACCGCTTAAGTCCACGCCATAATAAGCTCCGACCAGCACAATAATAAAGGTAAGAATGCCCCCTTTACCTCGCCCAACGGACATTCTCCCTGAACCACTTGCACGTCTGTCTTCCACGTTATTACTACGTCTTAACCCACCTAATCGCATAATCTTCTCCAATCCATAAACGAAAATTAAAAATTAGATTGATTTTAGCTCAAAGGCACTTTTTATACTATGATTTATTTAATTTAAATAAAAACAAGCGGTCAGATTTTTTTCAAAAGTTGTAAACTTTTAATGAAATCTGACCGCTTGTATTTCTAATTAAAGCTTATCTTGCAAGCACTTCTCGTTTTCCGCCCTTACCCGGTTCAGACACAATCCCCTGTGCTTCCATTTGATCCACAATTCTGCCGGCTCGGTTAAACCCTAGTGAGAATCGGCGTTGAATGTTACTAATGGAAACCGAACCTGTCTCAATAGTATATTCTACGACTTCGTCAAATAGCGGATCTAAATCTCCCCCTGCATTATCATTTTTAGCGTCATTATCATCTGATTTCGATTCTACAATGCTATCAAGATAGTTAGGTTTGCCTCTTGCTCGCCAGTTATCTGCCACACGTTGTACTTCTTCATCTTTCATAAATGCCCCGTGTACGCGGATAATATCCGGACTTCCCGCCCCAGAGTAAAGCATATCGCCTCGTCCCAATAAGGCTTCTGCACCACCAGAGTCTAAAATCGTTCTTGAGTCGATTTGGCTCGCCACCGTAAAGGCTATACGGCTTGGAATGTTCGCTTTAATCACGCCTGTAATTACATCCGTTGATGGGCGTTGGGTAGCAAGAATTAAATGAATACCGACAGCCCTTGCTTTTTGTGCAATTCGCATAATATACTCTTCAACTTCTTTGCCGGCAGACATCATCAAATCGGCAAATTCATCAACAATTAAGACAATATAGCTTAATTTTTGTAGTGGCGGAGGTAAACTGTCCATTGAATCGCCCGGTCGCCACGTTGGATCTGGAATTGGTAAATTCATTGCCGCCGCTTGGTCAATTTTAGCATTGTAGCCTTCGATATTACGCACCTGTAAATGACTTACTAAAATATAGCGACGTTCCATCTCTTCCACCGCCCAGCGTAACGCATTGGCTGCTTTTTTCATATCAGTTACTACCGGCGTTAATAAATGCGGAATATCGTTATAAATGGAAAGCTCCACCACTTTCGGGTCGATCATAATAAAGCGAACTTGCTCAGGCGTAAGCTTGAACAAGAGGCTTAAAATCATTGTATTCACTCCAACCGATTTACCGCCACCCGTTTGCCCTGCAACTAATAGATGCGGCATTTTCGCCATATCAACCACAACAGGATTACCGCTGATATCCTTACCGAGAGCCATTGGCAAGGTTGCAGTGGTATGGAGGAATTCATCGCTATCTAATACATCATGCAACCACACGGTTTCACGATGTTTGTTTGGTGTTTCAATCCCCATATAGGGTTTATTTGGAATAACTTCAGTAATACGAATTGCCTTAAACATTAATCCACGAGCAATATCACTGGCTAGACCGGTGATTTTAGATGCTTTAACCCCTGCTGCAGGTTGAATTTCATAGCGAGTAACAACAGGACCGACTAACACATCTTCAACGGTTGCTTTCACACCAAAATTCGCTAACTCTGCTTCTAAACGTACAGAAGTATCACGAATTTCTTGCTCGGTAATTTGCTGTGTTTGAACAGGAGCTTTATCCAGCAAATCCAATGTTGGCAATGGGGTTGTTGGTTTCTCGGTAGTTACTTTGCGTTGTAAAAGTGGGTGAATTAAGGTATCGCCATACCCTTTCGGGTAACTTGGTTGCTCCGTAACCTCTTTCATTGCTTTCGGTGGTGTTACCATAAACTCAGGTGTAATTTCACGCACGTCATCAATTTCATCTTCAACCGTTTCTTCGTACTCTTCCTCAATCACATTTTCAATTTGAACATGAGGAATGATTGCTTCGTTTTGGATTGTCTCAGTAAATGTTGTTGTAGCTTCCATTTCATTTTCAATTGCGGTATTTAAACGAATTGTCGGCATTTGAACGTCATTTATTTGAATATGCTGCGAGCGATAATCCAATTCTTCAGGTTCAACTTGTTCAATCACCTCATCAGCAGTTTCAAGTTGAGTATTGATATTAATAGTTGGCAGTTCTAAATCCGGTTCAATATCATACATTTCATTATTATTGGTTGTTTCAGTGGCAGATTGTCTTAATCCACTGATATTTGGGCGTTTGAACGCTGAAATATCCGTAAATTGCGGTTGTTTTTCTTCCTCTACATCAACAGTTGTTTCTTGTTCTACTGCAAGCGGTTGATTTTGCTCCGAACTTTGCAAATTGTGCGAAACTTCATCAGATTTGCGTTCTTCTGTTTTTGCCATCAGCCAATCATAGAATTGCAATAAAATAGGTAGCAATGATTGAGCTGAGCAGAAATATAAACCAGCGACTGTACAAATCATCGCAATAAGTAATGCACCGAACTGCCCCATCGTTTCAGAAAGTACAGATTGCCAAATTCCGCCAATAAATCCACCGGAAAGATAGTACGCGGTGTTTGAGAAAAGTACGCTAAATAAGCCTGCAAGCCCAACCATTAGCAAGAGAAAGCTGATTAAGCGGAAGCAGAAAGTTTTCCATTTCATCTCAGAGCTTAAGCCCATACCTAATACATAAATTGATGAAATAATTAAGGTAAAAGGGATTAATACCGCTACTTTTCCAAACATAGCGTAAAGCATATCAATGCTCCAAGCACCGAAACCGCCAGCTTTATTTAAGGTCGTTTGCGTAAGTGTGCTTGCAACTGTCCAGGTATTATCTAACGGACTATAACTTGCCCACGCAACCAGTAAATAAATACCCAGCAGACAAGCTAATATAAGCATTAACTTAATTAACGTTTCTTTACCTTTAAAATGTGGTTTGAGTTGATCTAACACTCAATTCTCCTTACTTTAACAACAAATAGTTGGTTTGTTTTACTTCTTCCATTACCACATAGGTTCGGGTGTCGTTCACGCCCGGTAAACGCAATAAGGTTGTACCCAGTAATTTACGGTATGCTGCCATATCTGCCACACGGGTTTTTAGTAGATAATCGAAATCTCCCGATACTAAATGACACTCTTGAATTTCGTCTAACTGCTGGATCGCTTTATTAAATTCCTCAAATACATCGGGCTTACCTCGCACAAGGGTAATTTCCACAATAACCAATAAAGGAGCATCTAACAATTCCGGATTTAATAACGCTTTATAACCTGTAATCACGTTATTTTTTTCAAGGCGTTTAACTCGCTCTAAACAAGGGGTTGGTGAAAGCCCTACACGTTTCGATAACTCAATGTTTGAGATTTTTCCGTTACGTTGTAGCTCGTTTAAGATTTTTAAATCAATAGCATCTAGTGCTTTAGGTAGTTTTTTATGTTCCATATATACTCCTTTTTAGGCAATTATACTGTGCTAGACACAAATAGTCCTAACTAATTTTGCGATAACACCGATAATAATTGTTTACCAAAAGATTCTCGCCAACCTCTCAATAATTCAGGCATTTTTTCTTGCGGCTTACCATCAATAAACCATTTAAACAGTTGGCTTAATTGGCGTTTACTTGCGATCAGTTCCGGGGCAAGATCAAGCGGTCGAATTTCGGCTAATTTTTGCAACATTGCTTGCATATTGTATTTATAGCCTTTTTCGTCTACTAAACGATAAATAAGCGTAGGATAATTTTCAGGTTTCACTGCTTTTCCTTGCTCGACTAACCAGAGAATTTTTTTACCGTGAATTCTAACCTCAT
>NZ_JBXGGI010000068.1:0-3111 GCF_056854775.1 Mannheimia sp. | reverse complement strand
CTAACTGAACCAAAATATGCTCTTATTTCTGCAGGACGTTGGAATGCGTGGAAATTGCCAAATAAGCAAGTAGTTGAGCGATTAAGAAGAAAAGGCATTAAGGTGCTTAATACTGCCGAAGTTGGAATGGTAAGGGTGAAGTTTTATCAAAACAAAACCGAAATAGAACAAGGCAGAGAACGCTATTCGGCGTGGTATAAGCAATTTTATGCAGATAAAGGGAGTAAAAAATGAAGGCGTATTCCCCTAAAAGGCAAGCAAGGAAGTCTATCAGATTGAAATATTATGATTACCGATCACAAGGATATTACTTTATTACAATATGTTGTAAAGATAAGCAATGTTTTTTCGGCAAAGTTTTAGGAGGAGAAATGAAGTTGAATAGGGTTGGAGAGGTTGTACATAAAGAATGGTTAAATACAGAAAAGATACGAAAAAATATACAATTACACGAATTTGTTGTAATGCCTAACCATTTTCACGCTATGTTAGAAATTACAGAAAGTTTGGATAACAATAATGTAGGGGCAAATAGTAATTGCCCGATAATACACCGCGTAAGTTAAATGGAACATCAAATACGATAGGTGCTATGGTTCGAGGATTTAAAATTTCTGTTATAAAACAGATAAAATTGTTGTTTGAAAAGGGCGAATTGCAATTCGCCCCTACAGACATTTGGCAACGAAACTATTACGAACATATTATTCGTAATGAAATATCCTATTTCCAAATTACCGAATATATCCAAAATAACCCATTAAAATGGGAAGAAGACCGTTTTTATATTTTGTAGGGAAAATTGCTATTTGCCCTATACATTTCACGGCACATCATTTAACGCATTCGGGTTTTTATTGATAAACATCGCATCGCCGTAGCTGAAAAAACGATACTGTTTTTCAACGGCGTGGGCGTAGGCGTTCATTGTATTTTTATAGCCTGCAAAGGCGGATACCAACATAATCAGCGTAGATTCAGGCAAATGGAAGTTCGTTACTAACGCATCAACTACTTTGAATGTTTTTCCCGGATAAAGGAAAATAGAAGTATCAGAGAAGAACGGTGCAATCAGTTTTCCCTCGTTATCGGCTGCTTGAGCCGCACTCTCAATTGAACGCACAGAAGTTGTACCAACGGCAATCACCCGTTTTTCTTTTGCTTTGGTGGCTAAAATTTTCTCGACAACCTCTTGGCTCACTTCGGCATATTCCGCGTGCATTTTATGCTCTTCAATAGTATCAACCCGAACAGGTTGGAATGTGCCGGCTCCAACGTGAAGTGTAACAAACGCAGTCTCTACGCCTTTTGCTTTGAGTTTTTCCAACATCACATTATCAAAATGTAAACCGGCAGTTGGAGCTGCAACAGCCCCTAATACTTTACTGTAAACGGTTTGATAACGCTCTTGGTCGGCATCTTCATCAGGGCGGTCGATATAAGGCGGCAGTGGCATATGACCGGCTTGCTGCAATAAATCAAACAACGGTATTTGGGTATTAAATTCCAATTCAAAGAGCGTATCGTGGCGTGCTACCATTGTTGCGGTAAAACCGTTTCCTTCGCCTAATTTATCTTCCCCGAAAATTAACTCAGCCCCTTCTTTCGGAGCTTTTGAGGCTTTAACGTGAGCTAAGCAACGGTGTTCATCTAATACACGCTCTACCAATGCCTCTACTTTTCCACCACTTGGCTTACGACCATACAAACGAGCCGGAATTACACGGGTATCGTTGAAAATTAATAAATCCCCTGCGTGGATATGATCGTATAAATCAGTAAATTGCTGATCGGCAAATTCGCCTGTTTCACCGTTTAAATGCAACAAACGGCTTGCCGAACGCTCGGCAGTCGGGTAGCGAGCAATCAGCCCATCAGGTAAGTCAAAATGAAAGTCGGAAACTAACACGGTTATTCTATCTCTGTAAAATTAAAATGGCGGAGATGATAGCATAAAAAATGGTACTCGTCAGGACGAGTACCATTCATATAAAAGATTTGTAAAATTTTGCTTAAATTTGACCGCTTACTTCAGCTTGTCAATCGCCCAATCCAGCCCTGAATGAAAATCTTCGGTTAAATTTGGGCGGAGTTGTTCGAGTAAGCCAATCAGTACTTTTTTATCCGGGTGGGTGAGGTTGATGTGTCCTACTTTTCTGCCGGCTCGTACTTCTTTTCCGTACCAATGCAGTTGGGCGAAAGGCAGGGCTAACCATTCGTTAGAATGTTCAATACCAATTAAATTAACCATCACACTTGGGGCGATTTGTTTGAGTTCGGGCGTTGGTAAATCAAGTAATGCTCGTAGATGTAACTCAAATTGGCTGATAGAGCAACCGAGTTGTGTCCAATGTCCGCTGTTGTGAACACGAGGGGCGAGTTCATTAATGAGTAATTTATCGCCTACTACAAAACATTCCATCGCCATCACGCCGATGTAATCTAATTTCTGCATAACCGCCCCGAGCATTTGTTCGGCTTGTTGTTGGTAAATGGCTTGGTTGGGTAAATTCACATCAGAGACCGAATAACGGAGAATGCCGTTTTGTTGAAGGTTATGTGAAATCGGGTAGAAGCGGGTTGAGCCATCACGGAATCTTGCCCCGACTACGGAAATTTCGCCATCAAACGGAATAAATTTTTCTGCAATCACTTCACCGAATAAATCAGGCGTGATTTGGCTGATAGAGTCAGCGGTTACAATCCATTGCCCTCTGCCGTCATAGCCACCAGTACGGCGTTTTACCACCACTTTCTCGCCGATATTTTTGAAAACCTGTTGCCATTGCTCGGCACTTTCTACTAACTGCCACGGCGAAGTGGCAAGATTCAGTTGGTCAAGCAGCGATTTTTGAGTGAATCGATCCGCTAAACGCCCAAACACATTCAAATTTACAAAGTTTTTATGATTGCCTAAAAGCTGGGTTAAAGGCGTATTCGCCCAACGTTCAATTTCAGCGGTAATAATACTATTTGGCTCAATATCAAACACAGGAGCGTCAAAAGCAAGTGGTTTCACTTCGATATCAAGCGGTGCACCTGCATAACGCAACATTCTGCCTAATTGACCATTGCCTAATACGTAAACAGGAGGGTAGATAGCACTTTTTT
>NZ_JBXGGI010000067.1:0-3036 GCF_056854775.1 Mannheimia sp. | reverse complement strand
CCTGTTATTAATACACTTCGCCACACATTACAGACCTTATGGAAAATTGATACCCACCGTATTAGCTTAAAAAGGCAAATTCAAGAAGAAGTAAAAAAGAAATACATTGACGTTATTTCAACACGAAAAAGTCTTAATGATATTGATGCTGAGTTTCAAGGTAAACTCTTTGCAACGCTTTCTATTGCAATGATGGAACACGTTGTAATGTCAGATAATCCGGTCAATCCGATGGTAATACAAACTAATCTCCAAGAAGTGCTTTCTTATTTTAGTTTGGAATAACCATCTGTTTTAAAAAAATCTAATTTATACTATTTAGTTATAAGCACTTATTCAAAAAGCCAGTAAACTACTCCAATTTATTCTATTGTTCTTACCTTTTAATTAGGAAATTGTATGTCAATCACAATATTAGACGGCGGAATGAGCCGTGAATTAATGCGTCGTAACGCTCCTTTCCATCAGCCCGAATGGTCTGCTGCCGCTTTGTATGAAGGTCCACACTTTGTGCAAGCTGTTCACGAAGATTTTATCGCTCACGGAGCAGAAGTTATTACTACCGATAGCTATGCTGTTGTGCCTTTTCATATCGGCGAAAAACGTTTTTCCGCTGATGGCAAAAGTTTGGCTGATTTGGCTGGTCGTCTTGCTAAACAAGCGGTCAAAAATTCCGGAAATTTTGCAACTCAAATTGCCGGTTCGCTTCCACCGATGTTTGGTTCTTACCGAGCGGATCTGATAAAAATGGAACGTTTTGCAGAAATTGCCCAACCCTTAATTGATGGGCTTTCGCCTTATGTAGATATTTGGTTATGCGAAACTCAGAGTGCCATTATTGAACCCATTTCAATCAAAGCACTATTACCAAAAGATAACCGCCCATTATGGGTTTCGTTCACACTCATTGATGATGAACCAACTACAGAGCCGAGATTACGCTCAGGTGAAACGGTAAAACAAGCAGTAGAGGAAATGGTAGCATTAGGTGTGCAAGCCATTTTATTTAACTGTTGCCAACCCGAAGTGATTGGTGAAGCCTTAGCGGTTACACAAAAAATTTTAGCTGAACTCAATGCAACTCATATCCGCACAGGAGCTTATGCTAATGCGTTCGCACCTCAGCCTAAAGATGCAACCGCTAATGACGGCTTAGACGAAGTTCGTAAAGATTTAGATCCGAATGCTTATTTAGCGTGGGCCAAAAAATGGACGGAGCAAGGGGCAACCATTATCGGTGGTTGTTGTGGTATCGGTGTGGAATATATTGAAACACTCGCAAAAAATTTAAAGTAAGGAATAGCAATGTCAAATAAAAAAATCGGATTAATTTCCCTTACTGCACTTGTATTAAGCTCAATGATTGGCTCAGGCATTTTCAGCTTACCGCAAAATATGGCGGAAGTTGCAGGTGCGGAAGCTATTACCATTGGTTGGCTGATTACCGGTGTTGGTATCATCTTTTTGGGTTTATCATTTTTCTTTATTTCCCGTCTTCGCCCTGATTTAGATGGCGGTATTTATACCTATGCACGAGAAGGCTTCGGCGAGTTGATGGGTTTTATGTCCGCTTGGGGTTACTGGTTATGTGCCACTATCGGTATTGTGGGCTATCTTACCGTTGCTTTTGAAGGTTTAGGCGTATTTACCGATAGTGAAAATACGGTGATTTTCGGGCAAGGCAACACCCTTGCTGCATTCATCGGCTCATCAATTATTGTGTGGCTGGTTCACGCTTTAATTGCAGGAGGGATTAAAGAAGCCGCTTTCGTAAACCTCATCGCAACCTTTGTGAAAGTTGCTCCACTTATTCTATTTATCGGGCTAGGCGTTTGGTATTTTGATGTCGATTTATTTAATTCAGATGTGAAAGCAACCGCATTGAATAATAGCGTAAGCGATCAAGTAAAAAGTACGATGCTGATTACCTTATGGGTATTTACCGGGGTGGAAGGAGCTTCTGTACTTTCTGCTCACGCTAAAAAACGTTCTGACGTAGGCTTGGCAACGGTATTAGGAATTTTAATTGCGTTGACACTTTATGTTGCAATTACCATTCTCTCACTCGGTATTCTGCCTCGTGAAACCATTGCCAATATGGCAAATCCATCAATGGGTCCACTACTTGATGCAATGATGGGACCAACAGGCAAAGTAATCATCACCGCCTGTTTGATTGTTTCTGTGCTTGCTTCTTATATTAGCTGGACGATGTATTCTGCTGAAGTGCCTTATCGTGGTTCTAAAAATGGGGCTTTTCCTAAAATTTTAGATAAATTGAATGAAAACGGCACGCCGATTAACTCTCTTTGGTTCACGGGTGTTGTAGTGCAATTCTGCCTTGTGTTGGTTTTTGTATTTGAGCAAAGCTATAACACGCTATTATTGATTTCTACTTCAATGATTTTAATTCCGTATTTCTTAATCGGGGCGTATTTATTCAAATTAGCTATTCAAACCAATGCCGCTTGGTACATTAAACTCACAGGCTTTATGGCATCAATTTATGGCTTATGGATTGTATATGCCGCTGGTTTAGAATATTTACTGCTCTCGGTTGTGCTTTATGTGCCGGGTATTTTGTTGTATCTCTATTCTAACTATAAATTCAACGGTAGATTAACGCTTTCAAACGCAGAAAAGATGATTTTAATTATCTTGCTTGTGATTTTTGGCTACGCAGTGATTGAATTACCAACGCTATTAGCAGAAAGCTAAACGTGAAAAGACCGCTTTTACAAGCGGTCTTTTTTTAAAATTTTTTGCAAACGTTGATTTACTTCACTTTTAACTTTTTCCCCACCGTAATCTGATAATTTTTTAAGTTATTCAGCTCACTAATTTTTTGCGGGGTTGTGCCGTATGCTCTGGCAATGGAGTAAACCGTTTCATCTTGTTGAACAATGTGATAGCCATTATTCGAGGTCTTAATCTCTTTTTGGGAAAAGGATTTTTCTTCCTTATTTTTTGACTCTTTGGCTTTTTCTTGTTCTTGGTTTTTAGATGATTTTTCTTTTACGCTTTCTTTCTTTTTAT
>NZ_JBXGGI010000066.1:0-6011 GCF_056854775.1 Mannheimia sp. | reverse complement strand
CAAATGCAACAGGGCGTAAATATGTGCGTATGGCATTAGGTGGTGTACGTGATGAGGCGGAAATTCGTGGTCATCGTCGTACTTACATTGGATCAATGCCGGGTTCTCTAATGATGAAAATGGCGAAAGTTGGCGTTCGTAACCCACTGTTTTTATTAGATGAAATCGACAAAATGGCACAAGATATGCGTGGCGATCCAGCCTCAGCATTGCTTGAAGTATTAGACCCGGAGCAAAATAAAGCCTTTAACGACCACTATTTAGAAGTAGATTACGATTTATCTGATGTAATGTTTGTGGCAACCTCAAACTCAATGAACATTCCACCGGCATTGCTAGATCGTATGGAAGTCATTCGTCTTTCAGGCTATACCGAAGATGAAAAAATGCACATTGCTCGCGATCATTTACTAGCTAAACAGCAAGAAAATAATGGATTGCAAGAGGGTGAACTCACAGTGGAAGATAGTGCAATTTTAAGCATTATCCGCTACTACACCCGTGAAGCCGGTGTGCGTGGGCTTGAACGAGAAATTGCTAAAATTTGCCGTAAAGCCGTAAAAGCTTTAGTGCTAGATAAAAAATTGAAATCGATCACGGTTTCTGAGAGCAATATTGAAGACTATTTAGGTGTAAAACGCTTTGACTACGGCAAAATGGATAGCCAAAACCGCATTGGGGAAGTGACAGGTTTGGCGTGGACAGAAGTGGGCGGCGATTTATTAACCATTGAAACTGCCTCTGTGGCGGGTAAAGGTAAATTCTCTTACACAGGTTCATTAGGCGATGTGATGAAAGAATCTATCCAAGCGGCAATGGTTGTAGTTCGCTCTCGTGCAGATAAATTGGGTATTGCGGCAGACTTCCACGAAAAACGTGATATCCACGTTCACGTACCCGATGGAGCAACACCAAAAGATGGTCCAAGTGCCGGTATTGCAATGTGTACCGCATTAATTTCAAGCTTAACAGGCAACCCAGTGCGTAAAGAAGTGGCAATGACAGGCGAAATCAGCCTGCGTGGAAAAGTATTGCCAATCGGCGGCTTAAAAGAGAAATTACTTGCAGCCCACCGAGGTGGTATTACAACGGTTATTATTCCAAAAGAGAATGAAAAAGACTTGGAGGAAATTCCGGAAAATGCCAAAGCAGCATTACATATTCACGCCGTAGAGACGATTGATGAAGTGCTTGCAATTGCTCTTGAAAACCCACCGATGGGAATTGAAGTATTGCCAAAAGCCGAAATTAAGGTGAAAAAGCCACGTGCAAAAGCAACGGTTCAATAATAGTAATAAAGGTGCAGTAATGCACCTTTATTTTTTGGATACAAGCGGTCTATTTTTTTACTAATTTTGTAAATTTTTATAAAAATATGACCGCTTGTTGTTATGCTGTTTTAGACAATAACGCCCAAAATGCGTTGATAATCGGTTCTTGTAACCGCCTTTGCTGAACACAAACACCCAGCTCAAATGGCGTAATCGGCGAGGGTAAATTTAAATATGAAACTTGGTTATTCATTGGGCTATGTTTGATAACCACATCAGGCAATAACGCCACACCAAAACCAAGTGCAACCATTGGTAATATTGCCTCGTGCCCTGTTACTGTAGCATAAATTCTTGGCTCTTTGATTTTCTGCTCTTTAAACCAACGGTCAATACGCTTTCTCACCGGACCATTCACCGGCAAAATAAAAGGCACATTTTTCCAATCTATCGGCGATTGTTGTAAAATCTGTGTTGCTTGGCAGGCAACGCGAGGAGCGATAATTGAAAGCTCAATATCATCAATGTAGTGAAAAATAATATTATTCGGTAGAAGTTCCGGTTTTCCTGCGATGGCAATATCCGCAGTAAGCGATTGCACTTCGTGCAGGGCTTGTGCAGGGTCGCCAGTGGTTAGCTTAATATCTACCTTTGGATACTTCTGTCTAAAACGGGATAAGATAGGTGGCAAATGGCTATAAGAGGCTGTTACAGAACAAAACACTTTCAACTCGCCTTCTAACTCGCCTTGCGTAGGCGAAATTTGACTTTGAAGTTGCTGCCATTGTACCCAACCTTGCTGAGCAAATTCTAAGAACTTTTCCCCTGCTTCGGTAAGATGAACCTGTCTATTATCCCGCAAAAATAACGGCTGCCCCACCTCTTCTTCCATACGCTGAATATGGCGAGTAAGGGTTGAAGCCGTCATATAATTTTTTTCCGCACTACGAATAAAACTTCGAGTTTGGACAATATCCAGGAACAGTTTTAGGCTTTGGAATTCCATATTATTTTAGCCATTCTGGTTTAATATCAGCAACATTTAGTTCATTTACGCTCTTTTTAAAATGAAGAATATGTGTTTCTGCCTGATTATTAGGATGCCAATGTATAAAATTTTGTTCATCACTACTATAAAACGTAATGATTTTTTTATGAAGCCCTGCTGCAATATGCACTGTTGAAGTATCAGGGGAGATTAATAAATCAGCAAAACGAATTAGCTCAATTGAGTCAAAAACTGTTTTTGTTTTTTCATATACAAATACATTCTTATACTGTTTTGCTAAATTGGCTAATTTTTCTGTAACTCCAGGAAAAGTAAGCAATATGATAGGTTTATGGCTATTTTGTGTTAAGTAATTTAATAAGTTACTTATCTGCTCATCACTAAATTTCCTTGCCGAACCAGCACCAAAAAGGTTTAAAGCAATGTAATTATTTATCTGATGCTCAGATAAATAATCTGTTACAGATTGCTGACTAACTTGATTTAATGGAACATCGTAATTGGTATTAATGTTACCAAATCCAACCAAAGATAAAGCATCTCGGTAAATTTCAGAGAAATGCTGCTTTCTATCAGCCACATTTAAATCAAATAAATGATAGTCTTGCTTCTGATAACCTACATAGTGTTTAGCAGAAATCATTCGCAGGAATAATAAATCACGATTGCGTAAAGTTACTGTTGGGTCAATCACAACATCATATTGCTCTTTGGCTAACTCTCTACCACAACGAATATAATCAGGAATACTTTTAGTCTTAACAAAATAAAGACTATCGATGTAAGGATTATTCTCAAATAAATAGTGATTTTTTCGTGAACAAACAACTCCTATTTTTGTATGCGGAGAGTGCTTTTTAATTTCACGGAAAACAAATGAACTGACAATATAATCACCAATTTTTCCATCGTGGCGAAGAAATAAGATTTTCTCAGGAACTTTCTGTAAGCTTGGGTTAGTATTTTTTCTATCTAAAAGTGATTTACCGATAGCCAATCTTACTTTTCTTAACGTTGCTTTAATACTCATTTTTACATACTATAATAATTACATACTATTAGCCTTATTATAGAGATGAAATCTTTAGTTATAAAACTTTTTGGTACAAAAAAACATAAAAAAGTCTTCGATTTTACTCAAATTAAATCGGTGTTACTCAAACCTATTGGTGATGCTATCGGTGATGCAGTGGTTCATATCGCACACTTAGAGCAAATCAAGCAGGCTCTCCCTAATGTCAAAATTGCTGTTTTAGTTACGAAACGTAATCAACAACTTTTTTCTCAGGCTAGTGTAGTGGATGCCATCTTGAAAGATAAACCCTCTACTTATTTATCACAACGTAATAAATGGGATCTTTATTTAGATTTTCAGCCTACTTTCACAACCAAGAGTATTGTTTTAGATAAAATATTAAACCCTAAATTTATTATCAACTTTGGAAAAAAGCAAAAGCAAGTTTACAATTTAGACTCTGTAAAAAATTATGATTTCACTACAGAATTTCCAAATCACGTTCATTTTGCTGATTATTTAAATTACTCTGTTTTTTCTTCTTTTTTAGAAAAAAATCAAATCAATTATAATTTAGATATACCATACGAAAAGCACAATAGCGTTGAAGCAGTATGGAATCAATCAAAAATCAAGTTACTACTCAATCCGCAAGGCAGTATGCGAGAGATTCCAACTGAAGAACTATCTACTTTATTATCAATGATTGATAGTAAATATTGGGAAAATATTAGTTGTGTACTGACTAATACAACAAACAGTGAAAAATATTTAGCTAAACTTAAAACCCCATTTCCAGTAAGCTTAGCTCCCCAAAATGATATTTTAGGCTATTGTGCATTAGTTAATTCAGCTGATCTTGTCATTGCGGTCGATGGCGGAGGTGTGCATATTTCTTGTGCATTAGGTAAAAGGCTACTTTCCTTCTATGCTAATCATACAACTAATATCGCACGCTGGTATCCTAAACCTAAAAAAGGGATTGAAACTTTTATGGTCGTGTCAAACAAATGGACGGAAAATAATAATGACACATCAGATTTTCCTCTAGTAGAAGCTGCTAAATGGTTAAATAGCCAATTTGCAAAACTTTCAGAAAAATAAACCGCTTGTAATCTAAAAAAACAAAACCCCACATAACAGTGGGGTTTGCAATAATTAATAAATTATTTTGAGCTTGGAATGCTGAAACGTTTGTTAAAGCGTTCAACACGACCACCAGTATCAACAACACGTTGTTTACCGGTGTAGAACGGGTGGCAGTTACCACATACGTCTAAGTTTAAATCTTTACCTACTGTTGAGCGGGTTTTAACTACATTACCACAAGAGCAAGTTGCAGTAATTTCTTTATATTCTGGGTGAATACCTTGTTTCATTGGAGAACCTCTAACGAGACCATATCGCCACTTGCCGAGCCTTCCGTTTTGGGGCTGTGCCGAACAAGTACCATATGTGATTAATAAAATGTTGAGTATAACTCAACGCCAAAAAGAGTGCGTATTTTAGAGAAATTTCCATCCAAGATCAACTATTAATCGTTGCTATTTTATAAACTATCCGACAGAACGATATCGAAAGTAATCTATTAAATCTCTACAGATTATGTGAGCTAGATCACACTTTTCATTTACTTTTTTGAGATTTTATAAAAAAATAGTGTAAAATCGAACTCTATCCCTTTCTTTTATATAACATTCTTCGACTAGGAGTAACACAATGGCAGAACGTAAAGTGCTAGCAAATGCAATTCGTTTTTTAAGTATGGATGCTGTGCAAAAAGCTAATTCAGGGCACCCGGGAGCCCCTATGGGTATGGCTGATATTGCAGAGGTTTTATGGCGTGATTTTTTAAAGCACAACCCAACCAATCCAAAATGGGCTGATCGCGACCGCTTTGTTCTGTCAAACGGGCACGGTTCAATGTTAATTTATAGTTTGTTACATTTAACCGGTTACGATCTTTCTATCGAAGATTTAAAACAATTCCGTCAATTACACTCTAAAACACCGGGACACCCTGAATATGGTTATGCACCGGGCGTTGAGACCACAACAGGTCCTTTAGGTCAAGGCATTACTAACGCTGTAGGTATGGCAATTGCAGAAAAAACACTTGCCGCACAATTTAACCGTGAAGGTCATAACATTGTTGATCACTACACCTATGCATTTTTAGGTGATGGTTGCTTAATGGAAGGTATTTCTCACGAAGCTTGCTCGTTAGCCGGTACATTAGGTTTAGGTAAATTAATTGCGTTCTATGATGACAACAATATTTCTATCGATGGGCACGTTGATGGTTGGTTTACTGATGATACAGCACAACGCTTTGAATCTTACGGCTGGCAAGTAATTCGCAATGTTGATGGACACGATGCAGAACAAATCAAATTTGCGATTGAAAATGCACAAGCTGAAACTGAACGCCCTACCCTAATCATCTGTAAAACAATTATCGGTTACGGCTCACCAAATAAATCAGCTTCTCACGATTGCCACGGTGCACCACTAGGTAATGATGAAATCGCCTTAACTCGCCAAGCCCTTAACTGGGAATATGCCCCATTTGAAATTCCGGCGGAAATCTATTCAGAGTGGGACGCAAAAGCGAAAGGCACACTCGCAGAAAAAGATTGGAATGCAAAATTTGCCGCTTATGAAGCTGCATATCCAGAACTAGCTGCGGAATTTAAACGTCGCTATGCTGGTGAAT
>NZ_JBXGGI010000065.1:0-17123 GCF_056854775.1 Mannheimia sp. | reverse complement strand
CTTTTTTCAGTTTTTTATCATCACTCGGAATACCGTGGCAAACCACTTCATTTAGCGAGATACATACTGATTTTGGGAAGCCGTGATAACCAAGACTCGCAGAAGTTGCACCGTTTGCCAAAATATAGTCGTGGCAAATTTTATCTAATTCACCTGTACTCACACCTTCTTTAACATACGGCGTGATCATCACCAGCACATCTGAGGCTAATTTGCAGGCTTCACGTAATTTTTGGATTTCTTCTTCATTTCTTAATGGAATATTACTCATTGTTTTGTTCTCTAAATATAAAAAATTATGGGGATTATACCTTTTTTCGACATAATCCCCAAACCCTCACAGAATAATTTCTATTTCAAATCTAATTTTTTCATAATGAAATTTAATACAACACCATAAAGCGGCAAGAACAGTAATAAACTCACAAAAAGTTTAAACGCATAATCTACCGACCCGATGGTAAACCAATGTTCCGCCATATATTCATCACTACTTTTATAGAACGCCACTGCGAAAAAGACGAAAGTGTCAATTAATGTACCGAAAATAGTTGAACACATTGGAGCAAGCCACCAGCTTTTGCCTTGACGTAAACGGTTGAATACAAAAATATCCAGAAATTGTCCAACCACATAGCCACTAAAACTGGCTAATGCAATTCGGAAAACAAAAAGATTAAATTCAGATAAAGCAGCAAAGCCTTGAAATTCGGTTTCAAAGAACAACACTGAAATGATGTAACTAATAAGCAACGCAGGCAACATTACGAGAAAAATAATTTTTCGAGCCAGCTCAGCCCCAAACACTCGCACAGTTAAATCGGTAGCTAAGAAAATAAACGGGAAAGTGAAAGTTCCCCAAGTAGTCGGAATCACCCAATCAGTAAATGGCACTTTTATTTCAAACGTAATCTGCACTAAATAGTTACTGATGGTAATAATAAAAATATGGAAAAGGGAAAGTAAAATCAGCGAACGAAATTTGCTTTCGTCCGAAAAATAAGTATTAAGATTCATATTGTATCCTTTTTAGTTAAACAACAACTTGAGGTAAGGGAACTCAAGGGGGCGTAATCATAACGTTTTTTAAGGAAAATGCAAGCGGTTCTTTTTTGCAAATTATTTACCAATAGGAAACAATTAATCTATAAAATCACCATTTATCTATTTTAATAACAGAGTAAACTATTCATAACAAAACACACAAATAAGGAATATATTATGTTACAACTTAGAAAAGCACACGAACGTGGCAACGGATCTTTCGATTGGCTTGAGAGCTATCACACTTTTTCATTCGCCAATTATTACGATCCGAAGCATATCCATTTCTCCCATTTACGCGTGATTAACGAGGACTTCATCGCCCCAAATTACGGTTTCGGCAAGCACCCACACGACAATATGGAAATCTTAACTTATGTATTAAGTGGACGTGTCGCTCACGAAGACAGTATGGGCAATAAAACTGAAGTGAAAGCGGGTGAATTTCAGATTATGTCGGCAGGTACTGGGATTTTCCATTCTGAAGTAAACCCATCTTCGGAAGAAACTCTGCACCTTTACCAAATTTGGATTATCCCAAATCAAAAAGATGTTACACCACGCTACAGCCAAGACAAATTTGCCCCGAAAGAGGGAGCAACGTTAATTCTTTCACCAAACGCAGAAGATGGCTCATTCAAAATTTATCAAGATATGAAATTGTGGCGTTACCAATACCCAACGACAAAAACAGAGCAAGTTACTCTTGATAGCAATCGCAGCTATTGGTTACAAGTAGTAAGAGGAAATTTAACTGTAAACGGCGTTGAGCTAACCACAAGCGATGCCTTAGGCATTCGCCAAGAAGATTTGTTAGAAATTAACGCTCAAGATGACGTAGAATTTTTACTGTTTGACTTAGTATAAATAACGAGTGTAAATAAGATACAAGCGGTTAAATTTGTAAATTTTTTTGCAAATCCAACCGCTTGTCGTTCATCAATTATTTTGATTGTGCATCTTCATATAACCACTTCGCCACACGTTTCGCGAAATAGGTTAAAATACCGTCTGCTCCTGCTCGTTTGAAGCAGAGCAAGCCTTCCATAATGCACTCACGCTCTTTTAGCCAACCGTTTTGAATTGCTGCCATATGCATCGCATATTCGCCTGAAACTTGGTAGGCAAAGGTTGGCACACCAAAGTTTTCTTTTACACGCCACACCATATCCAAATAAGGCATACCCGGTTTTACCATTACCATATCCGCCCCTTCTTGAATATCCATTGCGACTTCGTGTAAACCCTCGTTACCATTCGCAGGATCAACTTGATAAGTGTATTTATTGCCGCCTTTTAAATTGCCGGCAGAACCTACCGCATCACGGAATGGACCGTAGTAGTTTGAGGCATATTTTGCGGAATACGCCATAATTTGGGTGTTGATAAAACCGTTAGCCTCTAATGCCTCACGGATTTCGCCAATTCGTCCGTCCATCATATCACTTGGAGCAACAATATCTGCTCCTGCTTCTGCGTGTGATAACGCCTGTTTTACCAGCACTTCAGTGGTAATATCGTTTAATACATAACCCGTTTCATCAATAATGCCGTCTTGCCCGTGCGTGGTAAATGGATCTAAGGCGACATCAGTAATCACACCTAACTCTGGGAATTTTGCTTTTAATGCACGCACTGCACGCTGAGCTAAGCCTTCAGGGTTATAAGCCTCTTCTGCCATTAGCGATTTTTTCGCATCACCCACCACAGGGAAAAGTGCCACAGCAGGTACACCATATTTCACAAGCTCTGCTGCTTCAACTAAAAGTTGGTCGATAGTTAAACGCTCTACACCCGGCATTGAAGGCACTTGCACACGCTGATTTTCACCTTCAATCACAAACACAGGATAAATTAAATCATTTACAGTTAATTGGTTTTCTGCCACTAAACGGCGGCTAAAATCGTGTCTGCGTAAACGACGCATACGGCGTAGAGGGAATTGAGATTGAATTACTTGCATTTTAAATTTCCTAAAAAGAATAAAGGCACAGCCACAGGTGCTATGCCTTTTTTAACAAAATTATTACTGTGCAACCTGCTCTGATGCGTCATCATCGTCTTTCGGACGATAGAATTTGGCACACAACACACCGACTTCAAACAACAAACACATTGGGATTGCTAATAAGGTTTGAGAGAAAATATCGGGTGGCGTGAGAAACATACCAATTACAAAAGCAGCCACGATAATATACGGGCGTTTTTCTCTTAAATCTTCAGGTGTAGTTACACCCGCCCAGCATAATAAAATGATTGCCACAGGCACTTCAAAACAGATACCAAATGCCATAAAGATGGTTAAAACGAAATCTAGATAGCTACTGATATCGGTTGCCATTGTTACCCCTTCCGGGGCAGTTGAGGTTAAGAAGCCGAAAACTAATGGGAATACCACATAATAAGCAAAAGCCACACCGCAGTAGAACAACAAGGTACTTGAAACCAATAGTGGGTAAACTAAGCGTTTTTCCTGCTTATACAACGCAGGGGCAACGAAAGCCCACACTTGGTACAAAATAAAAGGCACAGACAAAAACACCGACACAACAATAGTCAATTTAATTGGTGTAAAAAACGGCGTTGCAACATTGGTTGCAATCATCGTTGCACCTTCAGGCAGGTTCTCTGTTAAAGGGGTTGCCAATAGGGTATAAATATCGTTTGCCCAATAAACTAAGCAACAAAAAACGACTAAAATACAAATAAAACAACGTAATAATCGGTTTCTGAGTTCAATCAAATGCGAAATCAGCGGTTGAGATTCATCAACTTCTGCCATACTCTGCCTCCGATTTCTTCGCTGTTTCCGTTGTAGCTGTAGCCGGAGTTGCTAAATCGTCATCTGGTGGGTAGTAAGCCGACATATCCACCAGTGCTTCTTCCATTTCAGCTAATTCTGCAATTTCATCCGGCGATAATTCGCTTTCTGCTTTAGAAGCAGGTAATTGCTCAGATAAATCATCAACTGCAAGCGGTTGATTTTCTACTGTTTTTTGCAACTCTTGAGCTTCTAGCTCTTGGCTTTCCTGCTCAATTTTTTGTTGGATTTCTGCTACCTGCTCATCGCTCAGTTTTGGTACTGTTGCCGATGTTGCAGCATTATTATCAAACTCATTTTTTGCAGAATTAATCGAATCTTGCAACTGAGTCGCCGAGTTTTTCAAATCTTCTACGGTTTTACTCAATTCAGGTGAAAGGGAACTCAAATTAAGCTCTTCCGCCTTTTTAATGCTGTCTTTTAATTCCTGCAATTTAAGTTCTTGAGCTAATTCATTTTGCACGTTTGCGGCTAAACCTCGAATTGTACTCACCCAGCCCATCACGGTTCTAATCGCAATCGGCATACGTTTTGGACCTAGTACCACTAAGCCCACAATCATAATCAGTACTAATTCAGAAAAACCTACATCAAACACGAATTAAACCTGCTCTTTATCTTTTACAACGGTTTGTTGTTGCTCTGTTGAAACTCTTTCTTTCACTTCAACTTTTTCAACGTTATCAAATCCTGCGTCTTTTTTCTCATCAGACATTGCTTTTTTGAAGCCTTTTACTGATTCACCTAAGTCAGAACCTAAAGTACGTAATTTCTTTGTACCGAAAAGTAACACGATGATTGCAACCACAATCAGAAGTTGCCAAATACTAATACCACCCATAAAAACTCCTTTCATTTAATTGGGAATAAATAAAGTAAAACTCCATTCATTATATGTTACTTTGACATATAAAAAAGGGATTTTGCAAAAAATTTATAAAAAACGACCGCTTATTTGCGTTGGCTCAAAATCAACGCCAGCGGAAATACCGTTAATAATGGCACGCTTAGCCACATCGGCAAAGACTCAAATTTCCAAAATGTGCCGAGGATCACAATTAGCGAAATCGACAGCGTAATAAAACGGCTATTTTTGCTTGAATTTTGATCTTTTAAACTCTCATTAATTTCCGCCAATCTAAAGTTGATCTGTTTCTGTTGCTGCAAGGCTTTAAACATCGCCTCAGGAAATTCGGCAAAATGTTCACGATATTGCGGCAAACGCTGCTTAATATCACGAATCATCGCTTTTACGCCCACCTGCTCATTCAGCCAATTTTGTAAAAACGGTTTTGCCGTTTGCCATAAATCAAGTTGTGGATAAACCTGTCTACCCAAGCCTTCAATATAAAGTAAGGTTTTTTGTAACAACACTAACTGCGGCTGCACTTCCATATTAAATTCTCGAGCCACATTAAACAGATTCAGCAAAACGTGTCCAAATGAAATTTCAGACAACGGTTTGGCAAAAATTGGCTCGCACACTTCACGGAAAGCTTGTTCAAATTTATCAATATCGGTATCCGGCGGTGTCCAGCCCGATTCCACGTGCATTAAGGCTACTCGGCGGTAATCACGGTTAAAAAACGCCACAAAACTTTCCGCCAAATAGCGTTTATCGTTATGATTCAGCGTGCCGACAATACCACAGTCAATACCGATATATTGCGGATTGTGCGGATGCTCACGACTAACAAAAATATTACCGGCGTGCATATCTGCGTGGAAAAAGCTATCACGAAACACTTGGGTGAAAAACACTTGCACACCACGTTCGGCAAGTAATTTCATATCTGTTCCATTTGCTTCAAGCTCGGCAATATTGGATACAGGAATACCGTAAATCCGCTCCATCACAATCAGATTTTTATGGCAGAAATCTTGGTACATTTCCGGCACATAGAGCATTTCACTGTTTTCAAAATTAGCTCTCAGCCGAACAGCATTGTGCATTTCTTTGCGTAAATCCAGCTCGTCTAAAATCGTTTTTTCGTACTCTCGAACCACTTCGACCGCACGCAAACGCTTCCCATCATTTGATAATTTTGGGATCAGTTGAGCAATTTTATACATTAACTCCAAATCCGCTTTGATAACAGGTTCTATGCCAGGGCGAATAACCTTTAGCACCACATCTTTGCCTGCAAGCGGTTGATTTTGATTAAATTTTGCCGTGTGAACTTGAGCAATCGAGGCAGATGCTAATGCGGTTTCATCAAAATCTTCAAACCACGTTTCGAGAGAACCACCTAATGCTTGCTCCATAATTTGACGAGCAACTTTACCCTCAAACGGCTCTACATTGTCTTGCAACAAGGCAAGTTGATCGGCAAGCTCCGGAGCAAAAAGATCACGGCGAGTGGCAAGCATCTGCCCTAATTTAATCCAAACCGGTCCAAGCTCTTGCAATGCCAAACGTAAACGCACGCCATAAGGTTTTTCACTATGCTGATTTTTAACCCAAAACAACGCTCTACGCCCTAATTTCATTTTGCGGGTAATCGGCAGATTAGGAATGGCTTCATCAATGCCATAGCGGAGAAAAGTGTAGATAATTTGATAAAAACGCCGAATATTTTTAAATTGCATTAATGAATTCCTAATTTTGCGAATTTTTGCTCTAATTTGACCGCTTGTTGTGCCAATTCTTCGACCTGATCGTAAAAATTCACCGCTTGCAGGCGATGAACGAGCACAGGGCGTTCTTGCATTAAATTATCAATCAAATGTTGGTTATTTAGCTCGAACTGAGATTTAATTTTACCTGCCATCTTTTTCGCAAAATCGGTTGAAGTTTGTGCTAATACATCACCAATAAAAGGGGAAAGCAACTCCGCAGGGTCTTTTTCTAACTGCTCAAGTAACGTGGTGAAATGTTGCAACACCTGAATATCGCCATTTAGCACGAGCGATTTATTATTGATTAAGTCGGTGAGTTTTTGTTTATCTGCCAGTTTAGGGAGTGTTTCAAACGCCAATTGTACAGAACAATCTGGCTCGCCTTCATAGCTACCTAGCCAATCTGTTCGATTTTCACCAAACAGGATAAAAAAATCCATTTTGGGCGAAGTTAGTTCAATTTTAAGCACTTTTCCTGTTAATTTACGTAGGTTAGGCTCAATATGTGGTGAGCGTTTAAGTAACGCATTAAATGCCGTTTCAATCAACCCAAAAGCAAATTGAGGAAACATCAATTGTTGTTTAAGTTCATTTAACATCGCTAAAATTTATAACCTCTGTGTAACGCCACAATGCCCGCACTTAAATTATAGTAATTCACGCTATCAAAGCCGGCGTTTTCCATCATTGCTTTCAGCTCGTCTTGTTTTGGGTGCATACGGATAGACTCTGCCAAATAGCGGTAACTTTCCGCATCATTTACCACCACTTCACCCACTTTCGGCAAAATATTGAAAGAATAGAAATTATAAAGTTGGCTGATCGGATCAATAATCGGCTTTGAGAATTCCAATACAAGTAAGCGACCGCCCGGTTTTAGCACGCGGAACATTGAACGTAGGGCTTTATCTTTGTCGGTAACATTTCGCAAACCGAAACTAATCACAATGCAATCAAAGGTATTATCCGCAAACGGCAAACACTCCGCATTTGCCTGTACATAACTCACATTGCCGACCACACCTAAATTGCGTAATTTTTCCCGCCCGACTTCAAGCATTGAGCTGTTGATATCCGCTAAAATCACTTCGCCTGTTTCGCCCACAATTCGGGAAAATTTTGCGGTAAAATCCCCCGTACCACCGGCTAAATCCAGCACTTTTTGCCCTTTACGAACACCACTGCAATCAATGGTAAAACGCTTCCACACACGATGGATACCAAATGATAGCAAATCATTCATTAAGTCATATTTACCTGCCACCGAGTGAAACACATTCGCCACGAGCTGCTGTTTTTCTTCTTTAGCAACGGTTTTAAAACCGAAGTGAGTGGTTTCTGTAGCTTGGTCTAATTTTTCAATTTGTTCTGGTTGCTGAACGTTATTCATAGCTCATTCTCTTTCATTAAAATTTAGGTGTAACCATAGCAAAAAAGCGGTCATTTTTCCTTAATAATTTGCAAATTTCATCAAAAAAATCACCGCTTGTAGCATTGTCAATTTTCCAAGCAAACCTCCGCTTACTTGACTAAAAAACCTAAATTCTGTAACATTCGCACATTATTTTTTCTTGAGGATTACACATTTTGGACAGTCATAGTCGATACTTAACTCTTTAACCTATCTTGTCTAACCTCAAATTACCGACAAGATCGGTAATACTCGCCTAGTATCTTTGTTCCTTTTTGTCCTAGCCTCCTAACCATTCGGAGCTTAATATGATCCGTGCTTTTGGACTGGATAACGCACGCTTAGTCAGCGTTGATGAAACTAACCCAACCCTGCTCAATGATGCAATATGGATCGACCTCATCGACCCTTCTGAAGCTGAAAGAAGCGTGTTAGAAAACCGTTTAGACCAAACCCTTGCTGAAGAACACGAATTAGAAGACTTAGAAGCTTCTGCCCGCTTTTTTGAAGATGAAGACGGCTTACACTTGCACTCATTCTTTTATTGTTTAGATGATGGTGGCTATGCGGATATTGCTACCGTTGCCTTTACTATTCGTGATGGGCGTTTATTCACCTTTCGTGATCGAGATTTACCGGCATTTCGCCTGTATCGTATGCGTTCACGCCGTGAAAAATTAATTGACAGTAACGCTTATGAATTGTTGCTCGACTTATTTGAAACCAAAATCGAACAGCTGGCAGACGTAATTGAGGAGGTCTATGCGAATTTGGAAAAATTAAGCCGTGTGATTTTAGACGGTAAACAAGAAAAAGATAACTTTAACGATGCACTTTCTCGCTTAACTGAATTTGAAGATGCCAGCTCAAAAGTGCGATTATGTTTGATGGATACCCAGCGAGCCTTAAGTTTCCTATTGCGTAAAACACGCTTACCGAATAACCAGCTTGAGCAAGCTCGAGATATTATGCGAGATATTGAATCCCTACAACCGCATAATGAGTCATTATTCCAAAAAGTAAACTTCTTAATGCAAGCGGCAATGGGTTATATCAATATTGAGCAGAACCGCATTATGAAATTCTTCTCGGTGGTGTCGGTGATGTTCCTGCCGGCAACCTTAGTAGCCTCCACTTACGGAATGAACTTTGAATTTATGCCTGAATTGGGCTTTAAATATGGTTACCCAATGGCGATTGGTTTGATGATTATCGCCGCCTCAGCACCGTATCTTTACTTTAAACGTAGAGGTTGGTTATAAACGAAAGCCTATAGTTTTATAAACTATAGGCTTTCTTATTCTCTCACAATTGGCTAGGAAATATTTATGTTTGATAAATTAAAACACTTCGGCACTATGGTAAAAAATGCCATTATTCAGCACCCGATTGAAATTTTATTCGTAACCTATGTAACATCAATATTGCTGCCTTATGGGGGCGAATATAATTCATTAAAAACTTTTCAAAACTTAATTGCCCTTGCTCCAATTTGCTTTATAGTGCTTTATTTAGCACGCAGCACCAAAGCTTATTGGCTTTTAATTCTGTTGCCGATTGCAATTGCCTTGTTTTTTACTGAAATCAAACTTGAACTTATTAAAGATTCCCGTTATTGGGCTGTAATGCTTTGTACTTTCTTATGTTTAATCAGCCAACATTGGCATAAAAATAATACATATTTTGTCCGTGAAACGGTCAATAAATTAGTAAATATTGGCTTTGCTTTTGTATTAGCAACGATTATTTTTGCAGCATTAAGTGCGATTACATTTGCCATTACCAAGCTATTTAACCTCAATAGTTATGACTACTCTCTATTCGAGCGGTTCTGGATATTTTCTATTGTTTGGGCTTTCCCTGTTCTATTTCTAACACTTGAACACCAAAGATCTGCGGATGACTCCACCTATTTAAATCGAGTCGGTGAAATGTTACTAAACTGGATTTTATCACCAGCGTTAATTATCTATACTACCATTATTTATGCCTATGTGGTTTATATTATCATCCAAAGCGAGATGCCAAATGGCGTGGTGGCAAACGTTGCCTTCCCCTATTTAACCATTGGTTTAGCAATACAAGCGGTACAATTATTGCTACAAAATGCAAAATGGCAATTGTTCTATCGTTACTATGTTTATTTAGCCTTATTGCCACTCGCTTTAGTGTGGTATGCCATTTACATTCGCCTAAGCAATTATGGCTTAACTGAAGCCCGTATTTATTTAGCGATTGGAGCTATTACTTTATCCATCTGTTATGGATTATTGCTAGTACAACGTTTCGCTCAATACCGCTTATTCTCTGCGGTTTCGATTGTGGTCATTTTGATTTCAGTATTTGTTTTAGACCCACAACAAATGGCGATTAAAGACCAAACCCAGCGTTTAGATCGCTATTTAAACGAACATAACTTGCTAGATAAGAATAATAAAATCAATAAAGAAGCCGTATTTAAACATAAACAATCACTAGGCGATAACCGTGCTGAAATTGAACGTTTTAATTCAATGGTAAGTTATGTTGCAAGAGAATTTCACTCTGAAAAATTTAAACAAAAATATGGTATTGAGTCATCTTATGAACTGATTAGCGAGAGAGATTATAATGAGTATCCACGCATCTTTGAAACCTCTGATCGCCGCCCTATTCGCTTAACCAAAGCCGATATTGAAAATGCGAAAGAGTTTATTGTTTTAGAGAGAATGTTTTATCGCCCAACCCATATCTATACTCGAAGAACCGAAGAAGATAGAAATCAGTGCCAAACGTTAATCTATCAAGGTTATGACTTTACCACTAATGAATTTAATGCTGATAATTATACCGAAACCGCCCAAGCCTGTGATGAAATAAAAGCCCCGAAGGAATTTATCATTGCCTTTAAAAGCATTGAGCCGGAAATTCAATTTAATATAGACGATGAAGTACGAAAAATTTTTGCTAAACACAAGTTAGACATTACGCAAACGCATCAATATGAAGTATTGGAAAACATAAAATCCGACCTACTCAACATTGATTTAGGTAGTGTGGTGTTATCATTGAGTGATATTCGACTTCAGTTTGAAGATAATGTTGGCTATGTGGTAGATAATTTCAGTATGAAATATTTGATGTTTAAATAAAGAAAAAGCGGATTATTTTTTAATAATCCGCTTTTAATTTCAACTAAGCCAAACTTGCCACCATCACCGCTTTAATCGTGTGCATTCGGTTTTCTGCCTGCTCAAACGCGACATTCGCCGGCGATTCAAACACCTCTTCGGTTACTTCAATGCCGTTTGCTAATGCTGGATATTTTTCAGCGATCTCTTTACCAACTTTGGTTTCACAGTTATGGAATGCCGGTAAGCAGTGCATAAATTTTACTTTAGGATTACCCGTCAATTTCATTAATTCAGGCGTTACTCGGTAAGGCATTAATAAATCAATACGTTCGCCCCAACTGTCTAACGGCTCACCCATTGAAACCCAAACATCGGTATGTACGAAATCTACACCTTTAACTGCTTTCTCAATGTCTTCAGTTACGGTAATTCTTGCCCCTGATTCCGCTGCAAATTTTTGGCACATTTCAACTAAAGCTTCTTCAGGTAATAAGGCTTTTGGGGCACAAATCCGCACGTCCATTCCTAATTTTGCTCCAATTAATAGCAGAGAATTCCCCATATTATTTCGGGCATCGCCAATATAAACATAGCTGATTTGGCTTAACGGTTTTTCGCAGTTTTCAATCATCGTTAAAACATCGGCAAGCATTTGGGTTGGGTGGAATTCATCGGTTAAGCCATTAAATACCGGCACGCCTGCATAGTCGGCAAGCTCTTGCACCACTGATTGTTTAAAGCCACGATACTGAATTGCATCATACATTCTACCCAACACACGGGCTGTATCTTTCATTGATTCTTTATGCCCGATTTGCGAAGAAGTTGGGTCAATATAAGTAACGTGAGCCCCCTGATCGTAAGCCGCCACTTCGAAAGCACAGCGAGTACGGGTGGAGGTTTTTTCAAAAATTAACGCAATATTTTTGCCTTTTAACTTTTGCTGTTCTGTGCCTGCATATTTCGCACGTTTTAAATCACGAGCCAAGTCTAATAAAAAGCGAATTTCACGCTCGGTGTGATTTACTAAACTTAATAAATGTCTGTTTTTTAAGTTAAACGCCATTTTGTTTCTCCCTGTAAACATTAAAATAAAAATATGCAAAATTATTGCATAATAATTCATCTGACAGCAACCAAAATTTTACGGTAAATAAAATTCTCCTTTACCCACTAAAATTGCTTTACCGCCAACGAAGATAGTGTGTTTCTCATCAACACTTAAAGACAAACGGTTCGGTCTATCTATTTCATCACCTTGAGAAATAGTAACATTCAATGGTGTTAGCCCTTTTGCAATATGCCACCCGCCCAAATTTGCCGCAGCTGAGCCTGTTCCCGGATCTTCCACTACCGCACCTTGTGCAGTAAAAAACAATCGGGCTTTTACTTTATATCCCATTCTATGCCAAATATAGAGACTATCTTTAATGGCTCTATTACCTATAAATAAATTTGCATTTATTTTGCAATTTTCGACCGCTTGTGGGGACGATAACTCAATCAACAACTGCTCTACGCCGGTGTTTACATAGCAAGGTTCACAAGCAATATCGCTAATCTCAAGTCCTAAAATATCGGCACATTCGGCACGGCTTAGAGGGGTACTTTCCAACTTTGCTCCATTTTTTAATGCAAAGGTAACTTCATTATTTTTATGTTGAATTTCAACCAAACCAGCATTAGTTTCAAGAAGGTATTCATCAGGCAGATTGAGTTTTGAACGTAAAACGAAGGCTGCACCAATGGTTGGGTGTCCTGCGAAAGGCATTTCATAATCAGGCGTAAAAATTTTGAGTTTTTTGACCGCTTGTAAATAGGTAGGGGATTGAATAAAAACTACTTCGGAAAGATTAAACTGACGGGCGATAAGCTGCATTTGGCTGTCATCTAATCCATCTGCTTCATAAAATACCGCAACTGGATTGCCACCAAAATGGCTTTGTGCGAAAACATTAATTAATGAGTAAAAGTAGCTTTTCATAACACCTTTTAAAATGAATAATTATTCATTTTAGTTAAATTTTTGTTCCGCAAATTCTATCAGAGCAACCGTTTGCCTTCAAGTGAGTTATCTATTAATTGCTTAGTAATCTATTTTTCTAAAAAAGAAATTAAATTTTCATCAAACCACCTCTTTAGAGTTAGTAATTTTTGATTTATTTCAAAGTTTAAAAAAATAATTCGAGTATACTTATTTCCAGTGATTATTTTTAAATTGAGGTTCTTATGCTTTATGCAGAATTTTTGCTTTTATTAGCATTTTTATACGCTGGTAGCCGTTATGGTGGTATCGGTTTAGGGGTTGTGTCAGGTATTGGTTTATTCGTGGAAGTTTTCTTCTTAGGAATGCCACTTTCCGCTCCGCCAATCAGCGTTATGTTAGTGATTTTAGCCGTTGTAACCTGTGCTTCTATCCTTGAAGCGGCTGGCGGTTTAAAATTTATGTTGCAGATTGCAGAACGCATTTTACGTAACAACCCTAAACGTATTACGTTCTTAGGTCCGCTTGTTACCTATGTGATGACGTTGATGTTAGGTACAGGGCATTCTGTTTACTCAATTATGCCGATTATCGGCGATATTGCCTTAAAAAATAAAATCAGACCGGAACGCCCAATGGCAGCCGCCTCTGTAGCCTCTCAATTAGGGATTACCGGTAGCCCGTTATCTGCTGCGGTTGCTTATTATTTAACTGAAATTACTAAATTACCGGGCTTTGAAGGCGTTACGCTTTTAAATGTGGTAGGGGTAACTATTACCGCAACTTTCTGCGGTGTCATTGCGATGTCTTTATATAGCTTACGTCGCGGTAAAGAGCTTGAGGACGATCCTGAATTCCAACGTCGTATGCAAGACCCGGAATTACGCAAACAAATTGAACAAACCAGTGCAACTTCGTTAGATGAACAATTACCGGCAAGTGCGAAAAACTCAGTTTATCTATTCTTAGCTGCAATTGCGACTATTGTAGTTATTGCAATGATTCCAAGCATTAAACCAACAGTAGCTGCAACAGGCAAAGTAGCCGGTATGGATCAAATTATCCAAATTGTAATGCTTACCTTTGGTGGTTTAATCTTAATCTTAACTAAAACCGATCCGAAAAAAGTACCAAATGGTGTGGTATTTAAATCAGGTATGGTTGCCGCAATTGCAATTTTCGGTATTGCGTGGATGAGCGATACCTACTTTACGCACGCAATGCCGGCATTTAAAGCAGGCGTAATGGAAATGGTTCAAGCCCAACCTTGGACATTTGCCTTCGCAATGTTTGCTGTGTCTGTGGTGGTAAACAGCCAAGCGGTAACTGCAAAAATGTTATTACCGGTGGGGATTGCAATGGGCTTACCGGCTCCGTTATTAGTGGGTTTAATGCCGGCAACCTATGCTTACTTCTTTATCCCAAACTATCCGTCAGATATCGCAACCGTGAACTTTGACGTAACAGGCACAACTAAAATCGGTAAATACTACTTCAACCACAGCTTTATGGCTCCGGGTTTAGTAGGCGTGATTACTGCTTGTATTGTGGGTATTACAGTAGCGAATGTGTTAATCTAATTATATACACATAAAACAAAAAACAAGCGGGCAGATTTTGTAAATTTTTTACCAAATCTGCCCGCTTGTATTATTAGCTAATGGGAATTACGCTTTACCAAATAATTTCGCATCGAGTGAATATTTTCCTGCACCGATGAAAATAAAGGTTAAGAATAATACTGAATAAAGACCGGCTAACTCGCCACCATTTAATAATGGTAATAATACGTTGCCTTGTGCACCGTGAACGATGAAAAACGCATACGCCATCATACCTGAAAGTAAAAATGCAGTTTGGCGTGTGAACAAGCCTAAAATAAAGAAGATACCGCCTACAATTTCCAAAATACCTGCCGCACCGTAAATTGAGAAGAATGGTACACTGCCGTTGCCGTTGGTCATCGACATTGGGAATTCAAAGAATTTTGCCGTGCCGTGAAGTAAGAACATATAACCTGCTACGATACGGGTAATTAAAAGAGCAAGCGGTTGTAAGTTGTTTAAAGTTGAGTTCATAAGCTTTCCTTAAAAAATAAAAGTAACTAAACAATTGAGGGCGTATTTTAAAGGAAAACATTTATTTGATAATCCATCAATTTTAAAATATATTATTTCAAATAAAGAAATAATATTAAGCCCTTGCTAACACCCAAACTTGAATTTCTTCAACATTCCATTTCAATAACTCGGTACAAATTGCATTCAGCGTTGAACCTGTTGTAAGTACATCATCAACAATCGCTACTCGCTTATACTCTCTGATAGGTTGATAGCTAAAAGCTCTTTTTAAATTTTTACGGCGTTGTGCTGCACTAAGATCTCGTTGAGAAATAGTCTTCCGCTGCCTTATTAAACTTTGATTATCCAACGGAATATTTAGCCATTTAGCTAACCAACAGCTTAACAATTCGCTTTGATTGAAGCCTCTCTGCCAATATCGCTGCCAAAATAACGGCACGGGCATAATCACTTCCGGCAATCTCAAACCTTGCTCTCTTTGAGCTTGTTTTATAGCTAAAAGCAATTGTCGAGCAAGGGCTTGATCGAGCCAATATTGTTGCTGAAATTTAAAGCGATGTATCCAATGAGAAAGCGGCTGTTTATACTCTCCCACTCGCACTAATTTTTGCCACTTAGGTTCATTTTTTAAACAATAACCGCAATAATCACGGTATGCTAAAGAACTCATTCCACAATGAGTGCAGTAATGTTGCTTTTTCATTTGCTTTTGGCAAATGCTGCAAAATCCGTGAATACCAACTGCCAATGATTTATCACAGTGAAAACAACGAAAGCCGAATACATTCATCTTTCCTCCTTTTCTTTGCAGATTATCAAACTTAAGTCGCTTTTTTCGGACTATTTTTGTGATCTTTCTCGAAAAAAGAGTAAAATCTTACTATTGGCAACATAAAGGAAAAGCAGATGAACACACCTCAAAAACCAATTAAAATTGTTTTTTTCGATATTGATGAAACCTTGTATGTAAAGCATAAAGCCTACATTCCTACTTCTGTTACCGAGCAAGTTTTACCTCGCCTAAAAGCAAAAGGGATTATTCCTGCTATCGCCACAGGCAGAAATCACGGTTGTTTCCCTGAAGCCTTGAAACCCTATTTAAATCCCGAAACAGGCTTTGAATTATTTGTTACGATTAATGGGCAATATAATTTCTATAAAGATCAGCTTATTAGCGATTATTCCCTTAGCCGTGAGCAAATTGAGCGAATTATTCGCAAAGCTAATGAATTAGGCATTATTTACGCCTTTGTAACACCGATGACGATTGCAGTTTCTGAAACTAATCCTATCGTTCACGAAGCGGTTTTACCGATTACACCGAATTATTTGGTTGATCCGCACTACCACGAAAAAGAGCATATTGTGCAAATGCTGCTGTTTTATACCAAAGAGCAAACACAAGCGGTCGAAAATAGCGGAATTTTTGCAAATGATTTAAAAGAGGCTCGCTGGCACCCGAATGCGGTGGATATTCTAAGAAAAGAGAACTCCAAAGCTCGTGGTATTCAAGATGTGCTGGCAAAATTAGGTATTGATATTGAAAGCTCAATGGCATTTGGAGATGGCTTTAATGATATGGAAATGTTACCGACTGTCGGCTTCGGTGTGGCTATGGGCAATGGCGAACCTGAGCTGAAGGCGGTGGCAGATTTCATTACAAAACCGATTGAAGAAGACGGTATTTTATACGCATTAGAAACACTACACGTCATTTAAACAAAAAGCGGTTGTAAATTTTTATCAATTTACAACCGCTTGTATACTCACCCTCGTTTAAATAACTTATCACCAGCAATTGCTAAAATTGCTCCTCCCACTACCACGAATGCTCCAAGATAGCTTATCCAATTCATATCTGGTTCGGCAAAAATATGAGGATAAAAATAATGACTAATGTTGGAAAATATCATCGTAAAAATTGGGAGCATTGTAGTTACAATACTCACTTTTGAGGTATCCCAATGATTTAACGCCTCACCGTAAGAGCCATAGCCAATCAAGGTATTCAAGCAACAATAGATAAAACATCCCCATAGAAATCCACCTT
>NZ_JBXGGI010000064.1:0-11266 GCF_056854775.1 Mannheimia sp. | reverse complement strand
TTGTGGAATATTTTGTGGTTCAGAACCACCAGCCATTGCCATATCCGGACGACCGCCACCTTTTCCACCAACTGCGGCTGCCATTACACCAACTAATTCACCTGCATTTACTTTTGCTGTTAAATCTTTAGTTACACCTACAATAAGGCTTACCTTACCTTCAGTTTCAGTAGCAAAGGCAATTATTCCGGAACTAAGTTGATTTTTCAGATCATCCACCATTGTGCGGAGTGCTTTACTATCCACATCATCCAGTTTTTCAATGATGACATTCACACCATTAATCTGTTTTGCCGATTTTGCTAACTCTCCACCCGCTTGTGCAGCTTGCTTTTCTTTCAGGCTTTGTAGCTCTTTCTCTGCTTTTTTCGCTTTATCTTGTAACTGCTGAATTTTCTCCACAATTGAAGCTTGATCTGCTTTCAGAAGTTCCGCAATTTGATTTAGCACTTGTTGTTGGCTATGTAATAATGCAATCGCTTTTTCACCGGTTACTGCTTCTACACGACGAATACCGGCTGCAACTGCCCCTTCAGATACAAATTTAAATAAGCCGATATCACCTGTTTGTCTGACGTGAATACCACCACACAACTCAATTGAAAATGATCCCATTTCAACCACGCGAACTACATCACCGTATTTCTCGCCAAATAGTGCCATTGCCCCTTTTTCTTTTGCTTGTTCAATACCCATTGTTTCAATTTGAACTTGGATATTTTCACGGATCTTCGCATTAACAATACGCTCAATTTCTTCTAAATCAGCTTTTGCAATTGCTTCTGGTTGAGAGAAGTCAAAACGCAAGCTATCTTCAGACACTAAAGAGCCTTTTTGTGCAACGTGGTCGCCTAATACTTGACGAAGTGCTGCGTGCAGTAAATGTGTTGCACTGTGGTTTGATGTGATTTCCTGACGACGCTCTACATTTACCAATGCAGAAACCACATCACCAACTGCTAATACTCCGCCGTTAAGTTGCCCAATATGCCCCCAAACTTGACCGTATTTTTGGGTATCATTCACTTGGAATAAACCTAATGGCGAGCTAATTTCACCTGTATCGCCTACTTGACCACCTGATTCAGCATAAAATGGCGTTTGGTCTAAAATCACAACCGCATTATCACCTGATTCGATTTTTTCAACTGCAACACCATTGCAGAATAAACCCACTACTTTTGCGTTATAAGCAGTTTGCTCATAACCTAAAAACTTGGTTTGCCCTTCTACTTTAATCACATTATTGTAATCTACACCGAAATTACTGCTGGCTTTCGCTCGCTCACGCTGTGCGGTCATTTCTGCCTCAAAGCCTTTCTCATCAATCACGATGTTTCTCTCACGACAAACATCAGCGGTTAAGTCAAGCGGGAAACCGTAGGTATCGTAAAGTTTAAATGCCACATCGCCGGAAAGTGTGTTGTTTTCCACTTTCGCTAAGGCTTCTTCTAATAAATTTAAGCCACGCTCCAATGTGCGAGCAAACTGCTCTTCTTCTGCTTTTAATGTTTTTTGAATATGGGCTTGCTTTTGTGCAACAACTTCGCCGGCTGCTCCCATCACTTTTGCCAATGTCGGCACTAATTGATAGAAAAATGCTGATTTCGCACCGAGTAAGTTCCCGTGTCGAACTGCACGACGAATAATGCGACGCAACACATAACCGCGACCTTCATTAGATGGTACAACACCATCAGCAACTAAGTATGAACAAGCACGGATATGATCAGCAATAACACGCAGTGATTTATTATCTAAATCTTGTACATCTAACAGATTTGCGGTTTCTTTAATAAGCGTTTGGAAAATATCCGTTTCGTAGTTAGAATTGACGTGTTGCATCACAGCCGTCATACGTTCTAAGCCCATACCGGTATCCACAGACGGTTTTGGTAATTTTTCCATTGTACCGTCTGCTAAGCGGTTGAATTGCATAAATACGATATTCCAAACCTCGATATAACGGTCGCCGTCCTCTTCAGGTGAACCCGGTAAGCCGCCCCAATGATCTGGTCCGTGATCGTAGAAAATTTCCGTACAAGGACCGCACGGACCAGTATCCCCCATTGCCCAAAAGTTGTCTGACGCATAAGGAGCACCTTTATTATCACCAATACGAATAATATGATCTGTTGGAACACCTACTTCTTTATTCCAAATCTCATAGGCTTCATCATCGGTTTCATAAACGGTAACGTATAATTTTTCTTTTGGTAAACCTAGCCATTGTGGCGATGTTAAATATTCCCAACCAAATTTAATCGCATCTTGTTTGAAATAATCGCCAAAGCTGAAATTTCCCATCATTTCAAAGAAAGTATGGTGGCGAGCGGTGTAACCTACATTTTCTAGGTCATTATGTTTACCACCGGCACGCACACAACGTTGAGCGGTGGTTGCACGCGTGTAAGGGCGTTTTTCTAAACCGAGAAAAACATCTTTGAATTGGTTCATACCCGCATTTGTAAATAGTAATGTCGGGTCATTTTCAGGCACAAGTGAACTGCTTGGAACAATGGTATGCCCTTTTGTTTGGAAAAACTCTAAAAACGATTGTCTGATTTCTGAAGTTGTTTTCATTAAAAATACTCTTTTGAAAATAGAAGTTAAACTTTGATCTACCTTCTATTTTACACATTTTTTATGCCATTTTGTTAGTTTAGTTCGGCTTATTTGTTAGATAGTAAAAATATTTTGCAAATTTTTGCTAAAAAATAACCGCTTGTAGAGCAGTTTTCGCCTCAAGCGGTTCATTTTCTTTAAAAATTTGCAACTACTCTTCTGATAGTGGCACAACAAGCATATCAATTGTAATATTATTCATTACTTGACGAGTTGAAGACATAAATTTACTCCAAAAGTCTTGATGATGCCCTGTAATCAATAAATCAACATTATGTTTATCCACTGCTTCTTCCAGTACTTGACTGAAATCACCTGTACCATTTAAACAATCAGAAACCGGATAATCTACCTTCGCTGCTAATTCTGCCAAAGCTGTATTGGTTTCTGCAGCAGCACTATCTTGCACCGAAGACATATTAATATCAATTAATCCTGTATATAAGTCAGAGAAATTGACATCAACGTGAATAAGTGAAAGTTTAGCTCCACATTTTGCCGCTAATCCTGCACCTTTACGCACTAGCACCAAACTTTCTTCTGAAAGATCAACTGCCACTAAAATATGTTTATACATAATAATCTCCTTATTTAGACTTATCTTAATGGTTTAGGGCATACTAACACACTCTGAAACATAAAAACTTGAAGTAGATCGCAAAAATAGAAATTTGTCGCTATTTTTTCTACTCTTTTCTACTCCTTTTGAAGTATTAATTTTTTCGCCTCTACTTTGCTTCATTAAAATTTAATGGTAAACTTTGTTCTAAATCAAATTTAGAAATATTTTTCTAAGCTTCTAAGGTTGAATAGAATGAAAATTGTATCAGAATCGAAAATTAGTGGTCGCCACGCTTGCACAATTCATTGTCAGAATTGTAGCATTAGCCAGCTCTGCTTGCCTTTTACACTCAATGAAAATGAGCTAACACAACTCGACAATATTATTGAGCGGAAAAAACCGGTTCAAAAATCACAAGTGATTTTTAAATCCGGCGATGAGCTTCGTTCACTTTATGCCATTCGTTCCGGTACATTAAAAGCCTATACATTGAGCGAAAGCGGTGAAGAGCAGATTACAGGTTTTCATCTACCCGGCGATTTAATCGGTTTTGATGCTATTACTAATATGCAACACGAAGGTTATGCACAAGCATTAGAAACCTCGATGATTTGTGAAATCCCGTTTGATATCTTAGATGATCTTGCAGGCAAAATGCCTAAAATCCGCCACCAAATTATGCGTTTAATGAGTAATGAAATTAAAAGCGATCAAGAAATGATTTTGTTACTCTCTAAAATGAATGCAGAAGAAAAATTAGCTGCTTTCTTATATAACCTTTCCCAACGTTATTCCGCTCGTGGTTTTTCAGCAAAAGAGTTCCGCCTAACGATGACACGTGGCGATATCGGCAACTATTTAGGGCTTACCATTGAAACTATTAGCCGTTTACTTGGACGTTTCCAGAAAAGCGGTATGATTTCCGTACAAGGCAAATATATTCATATTAATCGTATGGAAGAGTTAGCCGAACTAGCCGGAGCAATTAAGCCACAGCAAAATATTATTGCTCAAACTACTGCATAATTTCTCTCAAAATCCCTTCTTAGATAATCAGTCAAGAAGGGATTTCTGATCCGATGAGCCATTAACTCCATTTGCCCACATTCACTATATCCGCTATAATCGACACAATTTTGACCCCGATTAATACAAATAGAGGAATTTTTATGGGTATCTTAACTGGCAAACGCATTTTAGTAACAGGTTTAGCAAGTAACCGTTCAATCGCTTACGGTATTGCAAATGCAATGAAGCAACAAGGTGCGGAATTAGCTTTCACCTACTTAAACGATAAATTAAAACCGCGTGTTGAAGAGTTTGCCAAAGAATTTGGTTCAGACATCGTACTTCCATTAGATGTAGCAACCGATGAAAGCATCACAGAATGCTTCACTGAATTAAGCAAACATTGGGAAAAATTTGACGGTTTCGTTCACGCAATCGCATTCGCCCCGGGCGACCAATTAGACGGCGATTACGTAAACGCAGCAACCCGTGAAGGCTACCGCATTGCTCACGACATCAGTGCATACAGCTTTGTGGCAATGGCCCAAGCTGCACGCCCATTCTTAAATGAAAACGCTGCATTATTAACTTTAACCTACTTAGGTGCAGAGCGTGCAATTCCGAACTACAACGTAATGTGTTTGGCAAAAGCATCATTAGAAGCGGCAACTCGTGTAATGGCAGCGGATTTAGGTAAAGATGGCATTCGTGTAAATGCAATTTCAGCAGGTCCGATCCGCACATTAGCTGCATCAGGTATCAAAAACTTCAAGAAAATGCTTGCTGCATTTGAGAAAACTGCCGCTTTACGCCGTACCGTTACTATCGATGATGTGGGTAATTCAGCTGCGTTCTTATGCTCAGATTTATCATCAGGTGTAACAGGCGAAGTATTACACGTTGATGCAGGCTTCAGTGTAATGGCAATGGGCGAATTAGGCGAAGAAGAATAATTTGCAAAAAATTAAAAAAATGTAACCGCTTGTCCCTCTTTCCGGAGTTTTCTTGAAAGAGGGCTTGTTTATTTATAAAAGAATTCAAAATATGTTTCAAGACAATCCTCTTTTAGCTCAACTCAAACAACAAATTGAAGCAAGCAAAGAATATGTAGAAGGCACAGTTAAAGCCTCTGATAAAGCATTTGGTTTTTTAGAATGCGATAAAAAAAGCTATTTCATTCCACCGATGGAAATGAAAAAAATAATGCACGGCGATTTAATCAAAGCGGTGGTAAAACGTGATGGCGATAAAGAACAAGTAGAAATTGACTCCCTGCTTGAACCTATGCTTGACAGATTTATTGCTCAAGTGCGTTTAAATAAAGAAGGAAAATTGCAATTAGCGGTCGATCACCCAAGCATCAAGCAAAATATCCCTGCGAATACACACAAAAAAGTAGCTGAAACATTAGAAAATGGCGATTGGGTTGTTGCACAACTTAAAACACACCCTTTGCGTGATGACCGTTTTTTCTTTGCCCAAGTAACTCAATTTATTTGTAAAGAGGGCGATAATTTTGCCCCTTGGTGGGTAACACTTGCCCGCCACGAGCAGCCCCGTGAACCTGTTGCCAATGAAAAAAGCTACGAATTGCACGATGAATTAGCCCGTGAAGATTTAACTCATCTTTACTTCACCACGATCGATAGCCCAAGCACACAAGATATGGACGATGCATTATACATTGAGCCAATCAAAGAAAATGATGTTCAAACTGGCTGGCGTTTAGTCGTAGCGATTGCTGATCCAACCGCTTATATCCCTGAAAATTCTAACATCGAGAAAGCGGCTCGCCAACGCTGTTTCACAAACTATTTACCGGGCTTTAATATTCCAATGTTACCGCGTGAGTTATCTGATGATCTCTGTTCGCTTGTACCAAATGAAAAACGCCCGGCATTAGTCTCTTTTATTGAGACGGATTTGGAAGGCAACTTCACTAAAGATGCAACCTTTACCTCTGCTTGGATTGAGTCAAAAGACAGACTGGCTTATGACAATGTATCCGACTACCTTGAAGGGGCAACAAATGCGTGGCAACCAGAGTCAGAAGAAACCAAACAACAAATCGACTTATTACATCAATTTACGCAAGCCCGTATTCAATGGCGTGCCAAAAATGCCCTTTTATTCAAAGAGCAAGGCGATTATACTTTTGAATTAAATGAAGATGGCTCGGTGAAAGACATTCACATTGAATATCGTCGCATTGCAAATCAGATGATTGAAGAATCAATGATTATCGCCAATATCAGTTGTGCCAAATTCTTAAGCCAGAACGCACAAACAGGTGTATTTAACACTCACTCAGGTTTTGATCCGAAAAACCATGAATTGGTAAAATCATTTTTGCTTCAAACCTTAGCGACAGATGAAAATCGTGATGAACTAGCGGAACGCTACTCAGCAGAACGTTTAGCAACGCTAGAAGGCTATTGTGAAATGCAACGTGATATTCAAGATTTCCCGGAGAAATTCTTAGAACTTCGCTTACGCCGCTATCTCACTTTTGCAGAATTTAAATCTGAGGTTGCTCCACATTTTGGCTTAGGTATCAGCCACTATGCCACTTGGACATCACCAATCCGTAAATATGGCGATATGGTAAATCACCGTTTAATCAAGCAAGTGTTGTTAGGCAAACAAGCCTCAGCTGTGGAAGAAGGCGTACTCACTCGTTTGCAAGAAGCCCGTCGCCAAAACCGCTTGGTAGAACGTGATATTTCCGATTGGCTCTACGCCCGCTACCTGTTCCCGATGGTTGAACAAGCGGTCGAATTTGAGTGCGAAATTGCAGATGTGTCTCGTGGTGGCTTGCGTGCCAAAGTCATTCAAAATGGGGCTCAAATTTTTGTTCCATTCTCAACGTTACACGACAATAAAGATGAAATGGAATACCGCCAAGAAGAACTAGCAATTTACATCAAAGGCGAAAAAGTCTACCAAATCGGGCAAGAGGTTAAAGTGAAACTCACCGAAGTTCGCTTAGAAACACGTTCGATTGTGGGGAATATCATCTAAACTTGTAAGGGCTAATTGCAATTAGCCCTTACCCTATTTTGGGGAAATCACTAATGGCAACCTATATCGTTGGCGACTTACACGGCTGCTTTAACGAATTCCAACTTTTATTAGAAAAAGTGAATTATGACCCTAAGCAAGACGAACTTTTTTTAACGGGCGATTTAGTTGCCCGTGGCGAAGATTCTCTCGCTTGCCTTCGTTTTGTAAAAGATCCTGCCAACAATGCTAAAACTGTTTTAGGCAATCACGATTTACATTTACTTGCTACGTTACTCGGTATAAAGCGAGTAAAGCCGAACGATAAAGTCGATCCTATTTTTCAAGCAGAAGATCGCCTTGAATTGCAAAATTGGCTGAGAAATCAACCGCTTGCAATCTATCATCCAACCCATAAATTTCTGCTCGTTCACGCTGGTATTAGCCCGGAATGGGATTTAGCAACCACATTAAATTGTGCTAAAGAAGCCGAAACTTTGCTGCAAAGTTCACAATACGCCAATTATATCGCCCAAATGTATGAAAATAATCCTCAACGTTGGTCTGATGAATTACAAGGTATTGAACGCTGGCGTTATATCATCAATGTATTTACTCGTATGCGTTTTTGCTACACTGACAAGCGGTTAGATTTTGAATGTAAATTACCAGTTGAAGAAGCTCCTAAAGAACTTGTAGCTTGGTTTGAATTAGATAATCCTCTCTATAAAAAGCAAGAAATTATTTTTGGACATTGGGCAAGTTTAATGGGGAAATGCCTTTATCCAAACATTTACGCTTTAGATACAGGCTGTGCGTGGGGAAGTCATTTAACAATGCTCCGCTGGGAAGATAAACAAATTTTCACGCAAAAGCGTTTAAAATAAAAGCACTCAAGAAAAAGCATATTGCATAGCACTATTTTTTCCAATAGAATGCATCCCATCAATGCGACTATAGCTCAGTTGGTTAGAGCACCACCTTGACATGGTGGGGGTCACTGGTTCGAGTCCAGCTAGTCGCACCATTATCCCTATCATAGCCTTTCGTAACCGCTCGCAAATCCCTTGTAAAGCCTAGTACGAAAGGCTTTTTTATTGCTTATTCTCAACATAACTCAACGCATTAAAACGCATTTAATCTCTTTTTTATGTAACCATCTTTGTAACCACGATATAATGCTTGAGTTTCGTGGTTACAAAAAGTGATTCAAAGGGGGCAAAATGCCTAAAATAACTAAGCCTTTAACAAATACAGAAGTTGATAAATCAAAGCCTAAAGAGAAAGAATACACACTCTCAGACGGATACGGATTATTTCTACTTGTCTTGCCTAGCGGTATTAAAACTTGGCGATTTAATTACACACGCCCTTTCACTCAAAAGCGTACCAAAATAGCTTTAGGAACTTATCCTAGTGTTTCGCTTGCTGAAGCTCGGGCAATCCGTGAAGAATATCGTGCTTTATTGTCTAAAGATATTGATCCACAAATCCATAAAGAAGAACAAGAAAGGTTACAAGCTGAGAAAGTCGATAATACCTTTTTAAAACTAGCTCAGCGTTGGAAAGAAAAAAGAAGTAAAGAGATTGAGCCTCTTACTATGGAAAAAAATTGGGCAAGGCTAGAAAATCATTTATTCCCTGTTCTAGGGCATTATCCAGTAACTAAAATTAGCTCACCTATATTAATTGAAGCGGTTAAGCCATTAAATGATAAAGGATTCAACGATACGCTACATCGTATTATCAATTTAGCGAATCAAATCTTAAACTATGCAGTAACTGTTGGGGTTATTCCGTTTAATCCCTGTCAAAATGCTAGTGATGCTTATCATAAAGAGCCGCAAACAAATCACCCAGCTATAAAGCCTAAATTATTGCCTAAGCTGTTATTCGATTTTCAACACTCAAATAGAGATACATTGACAAAAATGCTATTCAAATGGCAGCTTCTTTCTATGGTCCGTCCGGCTGAAGCTGTTAGCGTTGAATGGTCAGAAATTGATTTTGATAAATACCTTTGGACTATTCCGGCTGAAAAAATGAAGAAAACACGAAAAGGGCAATTTTCCCATACTGTGCCACTTTCTTCTCAAATGATAAAAATCCTTGAAGAATTACGCCCAATTACAGGGATTGAAAAATTTGTTTTCCCTCATTATAGTCAACCCAATAAGTCAATGAGTAAAGAGGCAATAGCTAACGCATTGCGAAAAATTGGCTATAAAGGTATTCAAGACTCACACGGCTTGCGATCTATCGCTCGCACATATTTAGAAGAACAAGCAGTAGATTTTAGAGCGGCTGAAAGTTGCCTCGCTCATCGTGTAGGAAATGAAGTTAGTCAAGCCTATAACCGTTCTGAATATATCGAGCTAAGAAGACCTTTAATGCAACTATGGGGCGATTATTGCGAACAGTGCGGAATGGATTTAGAGTTAGTTCGGGGTTAGGGAGGTAAAATATATGTTTTTAGTCATCACGTAATCACTTTTGGCTATTTTCCATTTTAAATCAAATAGTTAAGTTGTGATGACTAGCTTTTAAGTCATCATTAAGTCATCACAAAAAGGTGATGACCTAGAAAAAAGAGGGGTTTCCCCCTCTTTACTAATTCAAAATATCGCTTTGGAAGCCATCAAAGTTTTTGAAATGAATGTTAGTTTGCTTCGTTTTGTTATATCAGCCCTCTGTTCTGCGATTTCAAAATTCATCTATCCGGATATTTATCCGCTTATCGTCTATTTTTTCTAAAATTTCGATTTTCAGATAGGTAGATTTTACCTATCTGATAGGTAGATTTTACCCAATAACTGTTATTTTTTAACCGTTTTTGCCTGTTTTAAAATTGTTATTAGGTAAAATCTACCCAATAACTAGCCATTTTTCAAAAGTTATTGGGTAAATTCTACCTAGCTTCTTAAAGATTCTTACCATATATTTATTTTTTTATTTAAACAATTAAGAGAAAAATAGGTTAGAAATAGCGGGCGGTCTGCGAAAGGCAAAAAAAAGCAAATTGGGAAGCTATAAGTGATTAATTCTGAAGATAGTGACAAAGTAAAAAATCAAGTAAGTGAATAAATTTATGTTGATGTAATCTAAAATCTCTACCGCCAAGAAAAAAGGCTAACAAGTTAATAGTGTTAGCCTTTAGATTTATCTTGGAGTAGTTCAGGGCGGTTGAGATTTCCGCCAACGGTCAGAAGCTCTTAGTGTGCCACTTTGTTTTAATCCACCTTTAGCTTTTGTTTCATTTAGTGGGTAACAAGTCAAAGCATAAAGTGTTGGTAATCGCTTCTGCCCTAATCTAGTTACCTCTATAAAATCAGTATCAATTAGCTCTTTAATCCCATTTTTTAGCGTTCTATCGCTGATATTTAGTTTTTCAGCCTGTTCTTTTGTTTGCTGAAAAGCAATAGCTCCGTTATTAAAGCCTGTATATCTGCCACAAAAAGCAATAAATACAACTTTGGCGGATAGGCTTAAGGAATTAAACTCAACACTTGCTATTAAGTCGTGTCTTAATGGTGTAAAACTACTGCCGTTTAGTTTGCTTGATAATCCGCCTTTACTAGCTCTTCCTTTGCTTTTTTCATAACTAGCCATAGGATTTCCTTAGCCTTTATAAAATCTCGCAAATAGAAGCGATTTAAGGGCTTTGGCTGGTTTAGTCATAGTTTGTGCCCTCCTGTATATTTCGCTTATAAAGAGCTGTTTCGCAGAATTTCACTATCTCAAAGTGAGCCGTAGGCATCACCGCTTTGAATGATGGCAGAGCTTCCGCCGCCTGTTGGTCGTGTTTAAAGCCTTTTGCCGGTATTGCTACAACTCCCATATCTAATAAAATAGTAATTGTGTAATCAGTCGGGCAAATTTCTTTTACTTCCCCTCTAAGCACGTTTTCAGCCTTAAAACGCTCTGCCGTTTTCTTATCTACGAAAAAGGCTTCTACTATCGGCATAACCGCACCGCCACCGGATAAAGGGGCGTTAATGGTTGAAATATAGATTTTACGCATTATTCATTCCCCCTGTTTCTGTTTGTTGGGGGGGTACGGCATTGCCTGAT
>NZ_JBXGGI010000063.1:0-16866 GCF_056854775.1 Mannheimia sp. | reverse complement strand
ACTTGATTAGAACTTAATCTCTATTGATGCTGAGTAATTACGACCCGGTGCATAGAAACGCTGTAAACCTTTTCCGTCTCTATCTACTACATTGGTTGTGCTATTTGCATTAATACCTCTTAAGGCGTCCCAAGTGTGGTAGGTTCGGTTAAACAGGTTATAGACACCCGCCCTTAACGTAATATTTTTAGTCGCTTTATAGTATCCAAAAAGATCAAACACATAGGCTGATTTATTGAGATATTTATAGGTGGTAACTTTGGGAGCATAGCCTCTTGAACTATAAACATTTTCAACCACCTGAGCATCTTTAGCTTTTTTCGCTCCAAGATAAGTTAAGCGATTGAAAATACCCCATTTACCACTCGTATCTTCGTAATCTAAACCCAAAATCGCTTTAACAGGTTGAATAGATAATAAGCTACTTTCGGTAGAAAGTTTCCCTTTACTATAACCAACTGCACCTGATACTTTCCAGCCATTCAAATGTTCTGTAAATGAGCCAAGATTGAGAGCTAATTTTGCTTCCAATCCCCTAATTCGGGCTTTATCAATATTGACCATTTGCTGTCTAGGTGTTTCAAAATATCTTGAACAACCATAATAAGCACATTGTCTATAGTAAATATTGTAGTTTTTAACGATAGTTTCTTGCTCAAATAAGAAATCTTTATAGTTGCTTTGATAAAGATTTAAATCAAAGCTCCCTTTCTTATCTTCCGCAACAACTGAAAGCGTATGAGTAATGCTACGCTCAGCTCTTAAATCAGGGTTAGATTGCCATTTTCCATAAGGGCTATCAAAGGTAAAATACATCTCTGATGCGGTCGGAATACGGTAACCTGAGCCAACGTTATAACCTACTTTCCAAACATCATTAAGCTGAGCTTCTAAATCAAGAAAGCTACTTACTGTTTTAAAAATAGCCTTATCAGGCTTACCCTCACGTTTACACGCGGCACTGCAAGCTGCATTTAACTCTTGCGGCGTTAATTTTTCATAATTAAAACGTGAACCAAACTGAGCGGTAATAATAGGCGACCAGTTATCAAATGTAGGATTCCAGACTACTTTATCCTTAATCGTTACTCCTAACTGAGTTGTTCTCACAGGATACTGAATAGTGTATTCACTGGTTGGTGCCCCAATAATCGTATCGTAATTGATGTTTTTAAAATCCCGTCTACCGACAAAGGCTGACACCGAAAGCTGATGTTCACCCAAGGCTTTATAAGGAAACTCAAACGGCTGGCTATCCGCTTGCATACTCACTCGAGTATATTTGGTTTTCATTCGGCGATCATAAATTTCCATCAACTCTTTGGGATTGCTCTGGTTTGTGAGAAAGTTCCAAGATCTGAGACCTTTATAATTTACTGCTGCCAAATCTGTATATTGGTAGTCAATATCGTTTTTAAATAATGCTAAATACTTAGATTCAGGGGTAAAAGCATAATTTACATTCGCATTAACACGCTTGTTCTGGTCATCAGCTTCACGCCATAATGAACCTATTGAAGTATAAGAAAGCTCGTCAGTATAACGGCTACCTTTTTGTCCATTAATCGAAAAAGCAACTCTATGCTCCGGGTTAAAGGCATAACCTAACTTGAATAAATAATTGTTGGTACGATGTCTTACCGGATCCGGCTTTTGTCTGGCACTAAATAATTCAATATCGCCACGCCCATTACTCTTGAGCTCGTGCCCTGCTCGATGGGAATAGAGCAATGCAACATCCAACTTTTCACCAAGATAGCCGACACCAACCGTTTTAACCCATTCTCTGTTTTTACTTGAATAGCCTGCTTTCGCTAAACCACCAAATTGATTTCCATTAGATACTAAATCAACTGCATCTAAGGTTTTATAGTTTACCGAACCGCCTAACGAACCACTGCCGCTATTAAAAGAGTTTGCTCCTCGATAAATATCAATACCCGTTGTTAATTCAGGATCAATACTTAGTCTGGAAGAGTTAAAATTACCATAGCGACCATATAATGAGTTTTCTTCCGAATCAGGCAAAGAAACCCCATCTATACTAATACCAACACGGTTTCCCTCAACGCCCCTCATTGCAAAACCTTTTAGATGGCGACCATTATCACTAATACCGACATCTGTTGTATAGCGAACAAGATCTCGGCTATCATTGATCATCTCTTGCTGAACTGCCTTACGTGATTTCTGAATTAAATTTGCCTTAGTTTCTTTTTCCGTAACCACAACTTGCTCAAGTTCTACCGCTTCCTCAGCGAATACAGGCTGAATTGCAAAAAAACTGAAAAAAAGACCGCTTGCAATAGATTGTTTTTTATTCATATCAAATCCTATTTTGCTCCCCTTTTAAAATTAAAGGGGAGAGCCTTTTTTACTGTTTCGTTACACCAAATACACCCTGAACTTTATCTGATTGGTAAATACCTGATAGATATTTCGCATCATCGCCAAAGAAACCGGCTTGCATTTTGATCTCTTTATTTTCATTAGCAACTCCCGAAATAGAGTTCTCGGTGATTTTACTGTCAAAAGTGTAAGCCTCCACCCTCGTACTTGCCGTACGACCATTTTTAGCTGCCGCAAACTCTGTGTTTAATTCAACACGAGCTGTTTTATCTGCAAAATTCACTTTAGCATATGCTGAACCACTATCTGCACTCCAAGAACCATATTGATATGATGCTTGTCCTACAGTACCCAAATAAGTAAATTCACCTTCTCTAGGCATCTTATCAATCTCGGTTGCTTGACCTTGTGAATAGATATAGCCTTTCTCTGTTTCGCTAGAATTATAAACGCCATAGCGAACTATTGCTCCCGAGTGATCAAATAGGCTTGAACCACCTAAATTACGCTTCCAACCACCACGAGCTGAATCAATACCAACATCAACTGCATTCCCTCTATCATCAATTACCGTAATATAACTAATTCCTTCTCGAGTATCCGGAGCATCTATAGATGAAACTGTGCCATCTTTATCTTTTACCAAAACACCACCAGAGAGTTTACCGCTCGCTGCCGTCATTTTTCCTGACGCTCCCCCAAAGATTTTATCGCTAATTGGTGCTCGAGATTTTGCCTCTTCTAAATCTGCTTTCGCTTTATTTAAGTCCTCTTGTGCTTTTGCTGCATCTTCTTGTGCTTTTTGAGCATTACTAATTGCATCGTTAGCTTTTTTAGCTACGTCATCTGCTTGCTTTTTAATGGCTGCCACTTCTTCTTGAGATTTAGCCAAAGCCTCTGCCAATCTAGCATCGCCGGACTCTGTTGCCGCCTTGATAGCATTTTTTAATTGTTCATCTAATTGTTGTACTAATTCTGCCGTTTTCGCTTCATTCCCCTTAGCCTCTGCTAATTGGGTTTCTAATTTTTCAATTTCACTTTTACTGGCAGATTGAGATGAAGCCAGCTTATTTTGCAAGCGTTGTAATGTACTTTGTAGATCAGATAAAGTGGAATTTAGATCCGTTACTTCGCTTTTTAGAATTTCATACTCTTGTTTATCTACTTTGTTATTAGAGCCACCACTAGAACTGCTGGAAGAACAAGCTGACATACCTAATGCACAAAGAACGGCAAAAGTTGATAATATTATTTTTTTCATACAAATCCTCTTAGGTTTATTCAATTTTAATAAGCATTTAATAATATAAATATCGGCAAGGAATATAATTCAAATAAAAACTATTTTCAATATCATTCTTATTGATCGAACGTTCATTTTTTCAATATAATAAATAGGCTAACCCAATCATTAATAAGGAGAAATAATGACAACAAACCGCCAAGAGGTTTTACAAAACCGTTTAGGTCCTGAACTAGAAGAACTAAAACAACAAATTAAGACGATTGTAATGGCAACAACAGATAAAGATGGCACTCCAAATGTGAGCTATGCTCCTTTTGTTATTCACAATGGCGAATATAAAGTGCTTATTTCAATTATTGCCCGCCACGCACGAAATTTGCAGGAAATACCTAAAGTTTCTCTAATGCTGATTGAAGATGAGAACAAAAGTCGCCAAATTTTTGCACGCCGTCGTTTAACCTTTGATGCAACAGCACGTATTATTGAACGCGATCAAGATGAATGGAATATAAGCATTAATGCACTTAAAGCCAGACACGGTGAATTAATTGATGATCTATCTAATATGCAAGATTTCAAACTCTTTAGCTTTAAACCAACCGCAGGTTTATTTGTGAAAGGTTTTGGACAAGCATTTGATGTTGGCGTTGATGATTTAATCAGCTTAGTACATCTCGATCAAGGACACCAAACCCTATAATTCCAATACTTCCTAAACGGCTATAAATGGCAATATTTATAGCCGTTTTGTTTGATACAAGCGGTCATATTTCTTGGAAAATTTGCAATAAATTTAGTACAATAACCAGCACTATTCTAGCGGCAGAATGCCAATCAACAAGGAAATCCTATGCAACCTAAAGCCAAACTAAGAAAAGATTATAAAGCACCAGATTTCACTATTACTGATATTTATCTTGATTTTCAACTTGACCCTGATCGCACCTTTGTAACCTCAGCATTGACTGTTGAACGTAAAAACCCTGATGCGACCAACCTTCGCTTAGATGGTCATAGTTTTGATTTCCTTTCGATTAAATTTAACGGTGAACCATTTTCATCTTATGAAAAAGATGATGAATCTTTAACCTTAAATTTAGCAGAGGTAAAAGCCGATCGTTTTGAACTGCAAATTGAGACAGCCTTAAATCCTACACAAAATACCTCACTACAAGGTTTATATAAATCGGGCGACGGACTTTGCACACAGTGTGAAGCTGAAGGTTTCCGCCAAATTACTTATATGCTTGACCGCCCCGATGTACTTGCAAAATATACGACAAAAATCACCGCTAGTAAGAGCAAATATCCTTACTTACTCTCTAACGGTAACCGTATTGCTCAAGGTGAATTGCACGACGGCAGACACTGGGTGGAATGGCAAGATCCATTCTTCAAACCAAGTTATTTATTTGCATTAGTGGCTGGCGATTTTGACCTCCTACAAGATAAATTCATTACCAAAAGCGGACGTGAAGTTACCTTAGAAATGTACGTTGATCGTGGTAATTTAGACCGTGCCCCTTGGGCGATGGAGAGCTTAAAACGCTCAATGAAATGGGACGAAGACCGCTTCGGTTTAGAGTACGATTTAGATATTTATATGATTGTTGCTGTTGATTTCTTCAATATGGGAGCAATGGAAAATAAAGGCTTAAATATTTTCAACTCTAAATTTGTATTGGCAAAACCGGAAACTGCAACTGATACCGATTATTTAGATATTGAAGCAGTTATCGCCCACGAATATTTCCACAACTGGACAGGCAACCGCATTACTTGCCGTGATTGGTTTCAATTAAGCCTAAAAGAGGGTTTAACCGTTTTCCGTGATCAGGAATTTACTTCGGATTTATGGGCTCGTTCGGCAAAACGTATCGAAGATGTACGTCTATTGCGTACAGTGCAATTTGCCGAAGATGCCAGCCCGATGGCACATCCAATTCGTCCGGAAAAAGTCATTGAAATGAACAATTTCTATACTGTAACTGTGTATGAAAAAGGGGCTGAAATCATTCGTATGATCCACACTCTATTAGGTGAAGAAAAATTCCAACAAGGAATGAAGCTCTATGTGGAAAGACACGACGGTTCAGCCGCTACCTGTGAAGATTTCGTGAAGGCAATGGAAGATGCTTCAGGTGTTGATTTAGAACAGTTCCGCCGTTGGTATAGCCAATCGGGAACACCTGAACTCACGATTTCCGATGAATATGATGAAGCTCGCAAAACCTATCGCTTGCATATTTCACAAATGACACCGCCAACGCACGATCAATTGGAAAAATTAAACTTACACATTCCATTGAAAGTCGCGTTATATGGCGAAAATGACGGTAAAAATATTCCGTTACAGTATGAATTATTAACGGTAAGTGATGTATTAGATGTTACCGCTGAGCATCAAACCTTTGAGTTCCACAATGTAACGCAACGCCCTGTGCCTGCATTATTGTGTGATTTCTCTGCTCCGGTGCGTTTAGATTACAACTACACTACCGAACAGCTTTTAACCTTACTCAAACACGCTGAAAATGATTTTGTACGTTGGGATGCTGCACAAATGCTCTATACCAATGAACTGCGTGAAAATTTAAGCCGTTATCAGCAAAATCAGCCGTTTAGCTTCTCAGAAGGTTTAGCAGATGCTTTAACGTTCGTGTTGGATAATTCAGCCAAATCGCCTGAATTAACCGCATTAACGCTCACATTACCGAAAGAAACTGAATTTGCCGAGTCGTTTAAAACCATTGACCCAACGGGTATTTCTCTTGTCCGTGAGTTTATGCAACATTCGATTGCTACCGCATTGCAAGATAAATTATTAATTGTTTATAACCAAAACAAATGTGATGCTTACCAAGTGGTAGCGAAAGACATTGCTAAACGTGCATTACGCAATGTCTGCTTAAGTTATTTAGCTTTTACTGACTTAGGTAATGCCCTTGTGCATAAACATTACAATAATGCAGACAATATGACTGATACGCTAGCCGCATTACAAGCAGCAACCAAAGCTCAGCTAAGTTGCCGTGATGCGTTATTGGCAGATTTTGAGGAAAAATGGAAACACGATGGCTTGGTAATGGATAAATGGTTTATGATTCAAGCCACCCGCCCGGACGAAAATGTATTAGCGATTGTGCAAGGTTTAATGGAACACCCAAGTTTCAACTTTAACAATCCAAACCGACTACGTTCATTGGTAGGGGCATTCTGCGGTCAAAACCCGAAAGCTTTCCACGCTATTGATGGCTCCGGTTATCGTTTCTTAGTCGATACCCTCATCAAACTAAATGAAAGCAATCCACAAGTGGCTGCACGACTTATTGAGCCACTCATCAAGCTTTCTCGCTACGATAATCAACGCCAAACCTTGATGCGTCGTGGTTTAGAGCGTTTACGTGAAATGGATAATCTCGCTCGTGATTTATTCGAGAAAATCGAAAAAGCGTTGGATTAGATAACAAACCACAAGCGGTTGAATTTTGTAAATTTTTTACTAAAAACGACCGCTTGTACTTTAATCTCTTATCTCAAACCGCTCAAAGGTTTCCCTACCGTTATAATCACTAACGATGACTCGTTCTACTTTTGCAGAAGGCGAGCCTTTATGTAGCCATTGTTCCAACTGAGCTATTGCCAGCTCATCTGTAGTTGCAACAACTTCTACCGAGCCATCATTACAGTTTCTCACATAGCCTTTCACTCCCAATTTTTCAGCCTCTTTTAAGGTGAAAAAACGAAAAGCAACACCTTGCACCCGACCATAAATCGAAAACCGTTTTACAACCATATTTTCCTCAAAAAATTAGGCTGCTTATTTTTCAATAAACAGCCTAAAAATGATTATTTCACGATGTATAAGTTACGAAGCAAAATATCATCTTGTGGATCTTTTCCTTCATAGCCTTTCACGTAAGGTTTCACTAAGCGTGGATTTACATAGTTGTAAATCGGCATAATTGCAAAATCTTTCGCTAACTGCTCTTCTGCTTTCGCATAAGCAGCTGCACGACCTGCTGCATCGGTTGCTTTATAAGATTCTGCTACCGCAGCATCGTAGGCTTGGTTCTTATAGAATGCCGTATTGTTGCTGGAATTCGATAAGAAGTACTTAATGAAGGTTGAGGCTTGGTTATAGTCTGCCGCCCAGCCAGCACGAGAAACATCGTAGTTTGCATTACGGCGTGTATCTAAGAATGTTTTCCACTCTTGGTTCTCTAATTTCACATCAACAATACCGTCTGTACCTTGTTTCCATAAGGACGAAACCGCAATCGCAATTTTCTTATGGTTATCGTTGGTATTATAAAGAACTGTGAATTTCAGTGGGTTAGATTTGCTATAACCCGCTTCTTCCAACAATTTCAATGCTTTTGCTTTACGTTCTGCCATTGGTTGCGTTGAATACGCCGGCTGCTGGATTTTATCCCCTTCGTGGATATAAGGAGGCGTAAACACATAGGTTGGAGTTTGTCCTTGCCCTAATACTTTAGCGGTGATGATGCTACGATCTAAGGCTAAGTTTAATGCTTCACGCACTTTCACATTATCAAATGGAGCTCGTTTGTGGTTGAACTCGTAGTAATAGGTTGAAAGTGTTCTTGCTGTGAATACTTCATTTGGTATCTCTTTTTTAAGAGTTGCAAACTGCTCCGGCGGTAAAGAATAGTTCGTCATATCCAAATCACCCGCACGATAACGAGCTACATCAGTTGTCGCATTAGGAATTGCTAAGAAAGTCGCTTTATTAATCACAGTTTCTTTGTCGTTCCAGTAATTCGGGTTACGGGCAAAAACGATTTTCTCATTAATGATGTGATCTGCTAAAGTATAAGCACCATTACCCACTAAATTGCCTTTTTTCACCCACGCATCACCTAATTTTTCTACTGTTGCTTTATGTACAGGTAAAACAGAAGAGTGAGTTACAAGCTCCGCCGCATAAGGAATTGGCTGGCTTAATTGCACTTGGAAAGTGTGATCATCAACCGCTTTTACAGCCAATTCTTCAGGCTTTTTCTTACCATCGATAATATCCTGTGCATTTTCAACATTTAAATAAGTTAAGTAACTTGAGTAAGGTGAAGCGGTAAGCGGATTCACCAAACGCTGCCAAGAGAAAACGAAATCGTGAGCAGTTACCGGCTCACCGTTAGACCATTTGGCATCTTTACGTAATTTGAATGTCCACGTTTTATAATCAGGAGTGCTTTCCCAAGATTCCGCTACCCCCGGTTGGATATTACCATCAGCATCTTTGGTTACTAAGCCTTCAAAAAGCTGATAAGCAACTTGAGATTCAGGCACACCTTCAATTTTATGCGGGTCAAAACTCGAAGGCTCAGAGCCGTTATTAATAACAATTTCTTGTTTGTCTGCTAATGCTGTACCTTCCGGCACTTTGGCTGCAAAAACATTAGCTGATAAGCCTAATACTAAAGAGGTGGCTAACAATGAAAGACGGAATTTTGACTGCATAATTTAAGCTCCATTTATAAATAAAGACTGGGTTCAAAATAATATTTTTCAAATTAATTTTTTTAAGTCTAGGGATTATTATTTTAATTGCAAGGGGATTTTTAAAAAAATGTGATAGATATCTCCTTTTAATCTAAAAAATGATGAAAAATATGTCAAAGAAAATAGCTCTATAAACTGTAATAATGACTAGATAACTTGCTGTAACAATCCAACAAGTCAGCATAATATGCTAAACATTGATTGTTAAAGCCATTTTTAGCTTGATTTAACAGAATAAAAATCCTTATTTTCTGTAAAAATACTATTTTACTTTCATTTTTTTAGTCGTTATATTCATATCCATCATTAACAAGCGGTCAATTTTGCAAAATTTTTTACAAATCTAACCGCTTGAGTACAAAATTATCTTATTGAGTTGGACTATTTTATGCAGCAAGCTAAAACCCTATATCAGAAACTTTTCGATTCACACGTTGTGTATGAAGCCGAAGGCGAAACGCCGATTATTTATATCAACCGACACTTAATTCACGAAGTAACCAGCCCACAAGCTTTCGATGGCTTACGTGTTGCCGGTCGTCAAGTTCGCCAAGTGAGTAAAACCTTCGGCACAATGGATCATAGTATTTCTACTCAAGTGCGTGATGTGCAAAAACTAGAAGGGCAAGCGAAAGTTCAAGTGTTGGAATTAGAGAAAAACTGTGCAGAAAATGGTATCCCATTATTTGATATAACTAAAAAACAACAAGGCATCGTACACGTGATGGGACCGGAACAAGGCTTGACCTTACCCGGAATGACAATTGTATGTGGCGACTCCCACACTGCTACTCACGGAGCTTTCGGGGCGTTGGCATTTGGTATCGGGACATCTGAAGTAGAGCACGTTTTAGCTACCCAAACCTTAAAACAAGCCCGTGCGAAAAGTATGAAAGTGGAAGTACGTGGCAAAGTGAACCCAGGTATTACCGCAAAAGATATCGTGCTTGCGATTATCGGAAAAACCACAATGGCTGGCGGTACAGGCTATGTAGTAGAATTTTGCGGACAAGCCATTCGTGATCTTTCAATGGAAGGTAGAATGACCGTATGCAATATGGCAATTGAATTCGGTGCTAAAGCCGGTATTGTTGCCCCTGACGAAACCACTTTTGCTTACTTAAAAGATCGTCCAAATGCACCAAAAGGCAAAGATTGGGACGATGCGGTTGAATATTGGAAAACACTAAAAACCGATGAAGGTGCAATTTACGATGCCGAAGTGATTTTAGAAGCAAAAGATATCGCACCACAAGTAACTTGGGGAACAAACCCGGGGCAAGTAATCGGTATTGATGATGTCATTCCTAATCCTGAAGAAATGGCAGATCCGGTTACTCGAGCTTCCGCAGAAAAAGCATTGGCTTATATCGGTTTAGATCCACATACTGATATGAAAAATGTGCCTGTTGATCAGGTCTTTATCGGCTCTTGCACCAATGCCCGTATTGAAGATTTACGTGCAGCAGCGGCAGTAATGAAAGGTCGTAAAAAAGCGGATAACGTAAAACGTATTTTAGTAGTACCGGGTTCCGGCTTAGTGAAAGAACAGGCAGAAAAAGAGGGCTTGGATAAAATCTTTATCGAAGCTGGTGCAGAATGGCGTAACCCGGGTTGTTCTATGTGCTTAGGAATGAACGATGACATTTTAGGCGAATGGGAGCGTTGTGCCTCCACTTCTAACCGTAACTTTGAAGGGCGTCAAGGACGTAACGGTCGTACCCACTTAGTCAGTCCTGCGATGGCAGCAGCTGCCGCGGTATTTGGCAAATTTGTTGATATTCGTAATGTTTCATTAAACGCATAAGAGGTATAAAAAATGGCAGGTATTAAACAACATTCAGGCTTAGTCGTTCCTCTTGATGCAGCGAACGTAGACACTGATGCAATCATTCCAAAACAGTTTTTACAAGCAATTACCCGTGTGGGCTTTGGTAAACACCTTTTCCACGAATGGCGTTATTTAGATGCAGAAGAAACCCAGCCAAACCCTGATTTTGTGCTGAATTTCCCACAATATCAAGGAGCAACAATTCTTCTTGCCCGCAAAAATTTAGGTTGTGGTTCTTCACGTGAACACGCTCCGTGGGCGTTGGCGGATTACGGTTTTAAAGTGATGATCGCCCCAAGTTTTGCGGATATTTTCTACAACAATAGCCTTAACAACCATATGCTTCCAATCAAATTAACCGAAGAAGAAGTGGAAGAGATCTTTCAATGGGTGTGGGCGAATGAAGGCAAACAGATCCACGTTGATTTAGAAGCGATGACCGTTACCGCTGGCGATAAAGTGTATACGTTCGAGTTAGATGAATTCCGCCGCCACTGTTTACTCAATGGTTTAGATAATATTGGCTTAACACTTCAGCACGAGCAGAAAATTGCCGAGTACGAAAGCAAAATTCCTGCATTCTTACGCTAATTTCTCAATAAAAAAACGGCTAGAAATTTAAATTCTAGCCGTTTTTTCTATTCTCAACTAGCCTTCCCGACACTCCAGCCAAGGCATACCGTTTTTATAATAGGTCGATTTAAACTCTCTTGCCATTAATTCTACATAACTGCCCTCAATCGGCTGATAAGAACGATAACGCACTTCAAACTTCGTACCTCTGGCATTTAAATTAATATTCGCAATATGGTCGAACGGATACGGTTTTCCGCCATCCAGCTGGAAATAGATACCAAAATTCTCTTGCTTACGGCTCTCAGACCAAAGTGGAAAATAAGTTGCCAGATAAGAGCCATCACCTGTCGCAAAATTCTTACAGTAATAGCTATAGCGTTTATAATTTTTCGGATTATTCAGCTCAGCTTGGCTGATATTCTCTTTTAAATAGCCCACCTGTGGCTTATGTTGTGTTATTTTTGGTGATTGTGATGGCGTACAAGCAAATAACCCTATAATCATTGTTGCCATTAAGGCGGTTTTAAATTTTTGCATAAAAATTCCGATAAAATAATATAAAAAATTACACCCGATATTTGGTTTTATCACCAATATCAAAATGTAGCGGCATTCGCCATTTTTGAATACTTAACACTAAAAGTAACAAGCCACAAATCACGCTTAGAATTTGAACAATAAAATGCCATTCCAACGCAAATGCTCCCCATAAAATAGCCACTAGAATCGGTTGGAAATTCAAGCCAAATACTCTAAAACAGAAATATTCCTTATAACTTAATCCACCAATCACTAACAGCATTGCTCCTAAGGCTAATAATGGAAAATCAAAGATGTAGAAAAGTAACCCTAACCACACAGAAAACTGGAAAATCAGGCGGAATGTTTTGTCATAAAGATGTAAAGACGAAGCCAACATCGTACCTGCCACCAGTAAGCCAAGTTGAGCCGTTGATGTGTAATAAGGCAGCAAAAACAGCATTAATGTGGCTAATACAAAACCGCTACGATAAACAATGACAGTTAAATAATCCCAAAAATCCATTGGCGATTTGATATGCGGATCTGCCATAACTTTCTCCTTAAACATTAGCCGATAAATGCCAGAGCTTGCTCTACCACTTCTACGCCAGCCCCTTGCTTAGTGGCATTTTCACTTAAATGACGACGCCATTGTCTCGCCCCTTTACAATTTTGGAATGCTCCGAGCATATGGCGAACAATATGATTTAAATAGACACCTTTTGCCAGCTCTCGTTCAATGTAAGGAAACATCTTTTCCACCGCTTCTTTTGCCGTTACAAGCGGTCGATTTTCGTTAAAAATTTGCAAGTCGATTTCGCCTAATAGAGACGGATTTTGATAAGCCTCACGCCCAATCATTACGCCATCAACAAATTGTAGGTGATGTTTGATTTCGTCAATGGTTTTAATACCACCATTAATACTAATGTTCAGGTACGGGAAATCTCGTTTCAGTTGGTAAACTCGCTCATAATCCAGCGGTGGAATTTCACGGTTTTCCTTCGGGCTTAAACCTGTCAGCCACGCTTTACGGGCGTGGACAATAAAATCACTGCTGAATGGCTGCACTTTTTCGATAAAATCACACAAAAATTCATAGCTGTCTAAATCGTCAATCCCAATACGGTGTTTGACGGTAACAGGAATTTCGACCGCATCTTGCATTGCTTTAATGCAATCAGCCACCAAATCAGCTTTTGCCATTAAACAAGCCCCAAACATTCCGTTTTGCACACGGTCTGAGGGGCAGCCCACATTTAAATTAACTTCCATATAACCCCTCTCCTCCACCAATTTAGCACAATGAGCAAGCTGAGTAGGATCGCTTCCACCTAATTGCAATGCGACAGGATTTTCACTTGGATCATATTCCAGCAAATCATATTTAGCGTGAATGATCGCCGGAGCTGTAATCATTTCCGTATAAAGCAAGGCATTTTTGCTAAATTGACGATGAAAATAACGGCAGTGGCGAGTTGTCCAATCTAACATTGGAGCAACTGAGAAACGCCCTCGATAAAATTGTTGAGTATTCGTATCCATAAAATCAAAATAAAGCGGTTAAAAAAGTGTAAAAATTTGCAAAAAGGCGACCGCTTGCAACCTATAAAAACAGGCTGATATCATACTCGAAAAAGGAAGCCAAACATAGTTTTATCAAGGCTTTCTTAGTTTATTGCACACTTTTGAAACAAACGACAAAACACAATATCTAGTGGTTAGACCATAAAATAAACACAATATATTGATGTAAAAATTTACAAAATTATTTTCCTTTATAAATCAATAAGCTAACAAAAACGACGTAAAAAGGTTGTTTGTCAAGTCTTGTCTTGAAACTTTTTTTGCATACAATCATCTCCCAGATTGAAATCAAACTTTAAGATAGAGCCTAAGAATATGTCTAGAAATCTTTTCCAAAAACGCTTAAATATTAAGCCGTATGAGTATCCTGAGCTTCTTGAATTTAAAGATGCTATCCGCCATTCTTACTGGTTACATACCGAGTTTAACTTTACCGGTGATATTCAAGATTATCGCACCACTATTAATGATCACGAACGCCACGTTTTAACTCGTGCGATGTTGGCAATTTCACAAGTAGAAGTGAACGTAAAACGTTTCTGGGGCGAGTTATACCGCTATTTCCCAAAACCGGAAATGGACGATGTGGGTGGTACTTTCGCAGAAAGCGAAGTGCGTCATAAAGATGCGTATTCATTCTTATTGGAAAAGCTCGGTTTAAATGAAATGTTTAGCCAAATTCACGAAATTGAACCATTAATGAACCGTATTCGTTATATGGAAAGTTTTATGAAAGATAAAGATGCAGGCAAAGGTGAGTTTGTACTCTCTCTCGTATTGTTCTCTTTATTCGTTGAACACATTTCGTTATTCGGTCAGTTCATTATTATGATGTCATTCAACAAGCATAAAAACCTATTTAAGGGGATTTCAAATGCAGTTGAAGCAACCTCTAAAGAAGAAGAAATTCACGGAAAATTTGGTATTGCGTTATACGAAATCTTGCGTGATGAACACAGCGAACTTTTCACACCGGAATTCTTTAAAGATTTAGAAACCTTAGCAACTCAAGCATTTGAGGCAGAAAAAGGGATCTTAGACTGGATTTTCGAAGAGGGCGATTTAAGCTTTATCACCAAAGCAACGGTAGAAAACTATATTAAGAACCGTTACAACAATTCGTTGAGTATTTTAGGGCTAGAACCACCTCATAATATCGATCCTGAATTGTTAAAAGAAACTGAGTGGTTTGATATTGAAATTCTTTCTACCAAAGAAACCGATTTCTTTAACAAACGTAGTACCGATTATTCTAAAAAAATGAAACAAATTACCGCAGATGACTTATTTTAATACCGACCGCCCAGACTTCCACTGGCTAAATGAGGATAGCCGTTTATTCTTACAACGTGGCTATTTATTGGAAGGCACAACTGCATTAGAGCGTATTCGTTTTATTGCCGAACACGCAGAACGTAAACTCGGCATTGAAGGCTATGCAGATAAATTCTATCGCTATATGGCGAGAGGCTATTTCTCGCTTTCTTCACCAATTTGGTCAAACTTCGGTTTAGATCGTGGTTTACCGATCTCTTGTTTCGGTAGCTACATTGGCGACTCTATCCACGAAATTATGGTAACAACCGCTGAAGTGGGTATGATGAGTAAAATTGGTGGCGGTACATCAGCCTATTTTGGCGATATTCGCCCACGTGGTTCTTTAATTAAGAATAATGGTAAATCAGACGGCTCATTCAACTTCAGTAAGTTATTCGATACGGTAATTGATGTGATTTCTCAAGGCACATCTCGTAAAGGTCAATTTGCCGGCTATATTGATATTGAACACGGTGATATTGATGAATGGTTGGATATTCATACTGAAGGTAATCCAATTCAATTAATGTATTACGGTGTTTGCGTTGGACACGATTGGTTAGAATCAATGAAAGCCGGTGATCCATACAAACGTCAGCTTTGGGCAAAATTACTGCAACGTAAAACTGAAACCGGTATCCCATATTTATTCTTTAAAGACAATGCCAACGCAGGGCGTCCTGATGTCTATAAAGATAAAAATATGACGATTCACGCATCAAACTTATGTACTGAAATTATGTTGCCTTCAAGCAACGATGAAAGTTTCGTATGCTGTTTATCGTCAATGAACCTACTCTATTTTGATGAGTGGAAAGATACCGATGCACCGGAAACATTAACCTATTTCCTCGATGTGGTAATGAGTGAATTTATTGAGAAAAGTCAATCCATTCCATTCTTAGACCGTGCAAACCGCTTTGCCCGTCGCCACCGTGCATTAGGTTTAGGTGTATTAGGTTGGCATAGCTATTTACAGGCAAATAATATTGCCTTTGATAGCTTCCAAGCAATGCAGAAAAACAATGAAATTTTCAAAACATTGCAACAAAAAACGTTAAAAGCATCACAAGAATTAGCACAACGCTTTGGTGAGCCGGAAATTTTAGAAGGTTATGGTCGCCGTAATACGACATTAATGAGTATTGCCCCGACTAAATCCAGTAGCTTTATTTTAGGTAGCGTTTCGCCATCAGTCGAACCATTTAAATCAAACTACTATGTAAAAGATTTAGCGAAGATCAAAACCGTGTATAAAAACCCGTTCTTAGAGAAATTACTCCAAGAAAAAGGCTTAGATACAGAGGAAGTTTGGGAATCTATTTTACATAATGATGGCTCTGTTCAGCATTTAGAACAGCTTTCCGAGCACGAAAAAGAGGTATTTAAAACCTTTGCTGAAATCAGCCAGTTAAGCGTAATTCAACAAGCTGCTCAGCGTCAAAAATATATCGACCAAGGGCAAAGTATTAATGTGATGATTCACCCAGCAACACCGGCTCGCGATCTGAACCAATTATACTTAACAGCTGAAGAGTTAGGCTTAAAATCCATTTACTACCAAAACTCAATGAGTGCTGCTCAGGTATTTAACCGTAACTTGCTCAGCTGCTCAAGTTGTGAAGGGTAATTAAAAGCGTAACAATAAAAATGCTGAATAAAGAACGTTATTCAGCATTTTTTATTTAGATTATTTGGCATAGTAGACAAAATAGTTGCTAACCTTATTTTTTGATTAGGTTAGTAGCTTTTTTTATTCAAAAAAATCCTTTATAAACATCAACTTATGTTTTTTTGTTAATCCGTTGTGATTATTTAACTTCTGCTTTAAGTCTTTAAAAAAGACTTTCCGCTCTATTTGTGGTTCTTTCAATATTTAGCTCAGGGTATTTCTCGAAAGTAAATAAATAAT
>NZ_JBXGGI010000062.1:0-2501 GCF_056854775.1 Mannheimia sp. | reverse complement strand
GTTGCTTGGGGTACTATTTTTTGGCGTAACGATCAGCACACTTGGCTGGCTGGGTGTGGTTTTAGGGGGCGTGGCGATTTTCTTAATGACCGGCAGTGGCAACTTACGCCAACTTTCGTGGAAAACACTTTTCCTCGGTATCGCGAGCGGTTTATGTTTTGCTCTCACCTCCCTTTGGGTACGGGAAGCAAGCTTGCAACTAAACAGCCATTTTTTGATTTCAGCCGCTTGGGTACTGTTTTCGGTGATCAGCTTTGAGGCAGTGTTATTGGTGGCTTATCTCGCCATTTTCCAACCCGACACGCTACGGAAATTTTTCCGTTTCCCAAAATTAGGGATTCTCACCAGCCTGTTTTCATTTCTCGGCTCTTTCGGTTGGTTTAATGCGATGAGTTTAAATCACGTTGCCTTTGTGAAAACCCTCGGGCAGGTAGAGATCTTCTTTATCTTAGGTATTTCCTATTTTGTCTTTAAAGAACGCCTTAAAATTCAAGACTTTATCGGACTGATTTTGGTGGTCATTGCAGCAATTTTGGTGGTAATAAATTGATGAACTACAAAAACCCTAATAGTGTTCTCGTGATAATTTATGCTAAAAACACAAATCGGGTGCTAATGCTACAACGCAAAGACGATCCTGATTTTTGGCAGTCGGTAACAGGCTCAATTAACATTGGCGAACAACCGATTGAGGCGGCATACCGTGAAGTAATTGAAGAAACCGGTTTGCAAATTTCTGCCGAAAAACAACCGCTTGTTGATTGTAAAAAGCAGATAGAATTTGAAATTTTCCCGCATTTTCGGTATAAATACGCACCTAATATCACACATTGTGTCGAACATTGGTTTTTATTGCCGCTTGAAAGCGAACAAGAGCCGATTTTAAGCGAACACCTAGCCTATCGTTGGGTTTCGGTTGAGGAAGCTATTGAAATGACGAAATCCCCGAACAACGCACAGGCGATAAAACAATATTTAACAACATTAAAATAAGGACAACAAAATGGCAGGCCATAGTAAGTGGGCAAATATTAAACACCGTAAAGCAGCTCAAGATGCTCAACGTGGTAAAATTTTCACCAAATTAATTCGTGAGTTAGTCACCGCAGCAAAATTAGGCGGTGCTGATGTGAGTGCTAACCCTCGTTTGCGTTCAGCGGTAGATAAAGCGTTATCCAGCAATATGACTCGTGATACCATCAACCGTGCGATTGAGCGTGGTGTGGGTGGTGGCGATGACACCAATATGGAAACCAAAATCTACGAAGGTTACGGCCCGGGCGGTACAGCGGTAATGGTAGAATGTTTAAGTGATAACGCAAACCGCACCATCTCTCAAGTTCGCCCTAGCTTTACCAAATGTGGCGGTAACTTAGGCACAGAGGGTTCTGTAGGCTATTTATTCAGCAAAAAAGGCTTAATTTTAATTGCATCAGGCGATGAAGATGCATTGACTGAAGCCGCAATTGAAGCGGGTGCAGACGATATCCAAGTACAAGAAGACGGCTCATTTGAGATCTACACCGCTTGGGAAGATTTAGGCGATGTGCGTGACGGAATCGAGGCTGCTGGCTTTAAAATTGAATCTGCCGAAGTCACAATGATTCCTTCAACCACCGTTGAGCTTGATGCAGAAACCGCACCAAAATTACTGGATTTAATCAACCGCCTTGAAGATTGTGATGATGTACAAAACGTCTATCACAACGGCGAGATCAGTGATGAAGTGGCGGCGTTGCTTTAATTAAACAGCCTATTAAAAAGCGTAAAAATGGGGATAATTTGAGTTATCCTCATTTTTTTATGAACTTTTTTCACATAGCACCTCTCTAAATGAATAGAGGCGATTGCTTCTAAATTCTATGAAAATTACTTAAGGAGAAAACTATGAAATTAGTCAAATTCGTTCCCGCTCTAGCCGCAACTTTAGTATTAGCCGCTTGTTCTAATGCAAATAACCAACCGGCTCCTCAACCAACTGTAGATCCTGTAGCAAAAGTAGCTGACCAAGCAGCTCAACAAGTAAATGAAATTGCAGGCAATGCAGCTCGCGGAGCTGCAGCTGTTAAAGTGGAAAAAGCGACTGACAGCTCAAAATCAATCGTTTACCGTTGTTTAAGTGGTAAAAGAGTAACTGCGACTTATGCTTTCCAAGGTGATGAAGCAAAAGCGGTAAACTTAGTATTAAAAGAGGGCAGAAAATCGCAAAAAATCCCAACTTTAACACGTAATGCTGAAAACAAAGATTTTACCTCATTCGTTTCTGATGAATACATTTGGAACGTAGATAGCAACTTCTCTCTTGCCAATGCAACCAAAGAAACTACCGGTATGCTGACGAAAAAAGGTAAAGATTCTGACGATATCTTAGCGAAACTTTGCGATGTAGATAAAAAATTAACGAAAAAATTAAATAAATAAGCATTGATTAATTAAACTATAAGCGAGAAGATATACCTTCTCGCTTATTTTATTTATAACAGAAATGGCTATTATTTTAG
>NZ_JBXGGI010000061.1:0-10358 GCF_056854775.1 Mannheimia sp. | reverse complement strand
GAAGAGCAAGAAAAAGCAAAACAATTAGAAAGCTTAAATAAATACGCCGAAATGTTAAAACAAGATGGACTTTCTATTGATGAATTAGCTCAATTATTAGCAGATAAAGTGATTAAAGGTCGTAAAGTCCCTAAAGCACGCAAACTGGCTGCTCCTCGCCCTGCCAAATATAAATTTGTTGATGCTGAAGGTAATGAAAAAACGTGGACAGGTCAAGGCAGAACACCAAAGGCATTGCAAGAAGCACTTGATAAAGGCAAAAAATTAGAAGATTTTGCTATTTAATTTATTATTTAATAAAGATTAGATATGAGAGAACTCTAATTGAGTTCTCTTATTTTTATAAATAGGATATCAAATGCTTGAGCATAAAATTTTATTAACAGAATGCCCTGATGATACAGGATTAGTCGCTAAAATCACCAATATTTGTTACAAACACCAATTAAATATTATTAAAAACTCGGAATTTGTGGACAACGAAACGAAACGCTTTTTTATGCGTACTGAGTTAAACGGTATTTTTAACGATAAAACATTACTAGCCGATCTAGAATTTACTTTACCCGAAGGTTCTATTTATAAATTATTACCAAAACAGAGAAAGCGTATTGTTATTTTAGTAACCAAAGAAGCTCACTGTTTAGGTGATTTATTAATGAAAAACTATTACGGTGGTTTAGATGTAGAAATTGCTGCTGTAATTGGTAACCACGATACATTAAGAGAGTTAGTTGAACGCTTTGATGTACCATTCCACTTAGTTAGCCACGAAAATCTAACACGTGTTGAACACGATAAATTATTAGCCGATAAAATTGACGAATACGCCCCGGATTATATTGTACTAGCTAAATATATGCGCGTGCTTAATCCCGAATTTGTAGCACGTTACCCAAATCGTGTTGTGAATATACACCACTCTTTCTTACCTGCATTTATTGGTGCGAAGCCATATCAACGAGCTTACGAACGTGGTGTAAAAATTATTGGTGCAACGGCTCATTTTGTAAATGATGAATTAGATGAAGGTCCGATTATTATGCAAAATGTGATCAACGTGGATCACACCTATACTGCCGAGGCTATGATGCGTGCCGGGCGGGATGTAGAAAAAACCGTTCTCAGTCAAGCATTAGAATTAGTACTTGCTGATAAGATCTTTGTTTATAAAAACAAAACCATTATTTTATAAAAAAATAGCCAGTGATTGAAACTGGCTATTTTATTTAGATGGAATATCTTCCAACGTTTCAGGCATTTTACCTATTAACAAATTAAATAGCATTGCCGTTCTAGCCAAAATCTCTCTTAACCTTACTTGATAAGCCCCTTCAGGATATTTCGCTGCATAACAAATCGCATCAATATTTTTAAATTTCGCAATAAATAATGCTCTTTCACAATGAAACTTCTGTGAGACAATCGTAAACGGCGGTAATTTATAAACCTCTGTCGCTCTTATAATTGAATCAAAAGTAGTATAGCCCGCATAATCTTGCTTAATTTGTAGCTGAGGTATGCCCATTTTCAGCAAATCATTGGTCATCGTTTTAGGCTCATTATAATAAGGGGTTTTATTATCACCACTAACTAAAAGTTTATTTACTTTTTCACTTTTCACTAATTGCTTTGCTGCTTCTAAACGATATTTGTAATATTCATTGATCACATTTTTTGAGTAAAATTTCGCTGTACCGAGCACTACGGCATAATCTCTATGAGGCAGATCGTTAATCTCACTATAGACTTTATCCCGCACAGCATAACTCGTTATTGAATCCACAATTAATAGGGTTGCAATTCCTATTAAGTGTAAGATCACAATCACTTTCAGTATTTTTATGCCAAATTGCTTAATTTGATGAAAAAACGGCAATGACCTAGCCCCTTAAATTTCGACTTCCAAAAATCACTTATTTATTCTTATTACTCAAATAATGAGTATATTAAAGACAAACGAAGTTGTCTGATTGTTCAATCAATTTATTCTATTTTAGTGTGTTTGTTAAGCCCTAAGCTCTATTTATCACACCTAAAACCTAAAAAATTTAGCCGTTTAAAAATCTAGACGTTTAGACGGCTAAAATTTCTTGACAATTGACAACAACACCGTTAATTTAACCATATTATTACAATTACAAGCGGTTAAAAAAGCATAATTTTTTGCAAATAAGGATTCTATGGCTCAGCACATTACACTTTTTGAGGAAACGCCATTGCCCCTTTCACTAGGTGGCGAACTTTCCCCTATCACAGTGGCTTACCAAACTTACGGCGAATTAAATGCAGATAAAAGCAATGCTGTGTTGATCTGCCACGCCTTAACCGGCGATGCCGAGCCTTATTACGATTCTGCAACCGAGAAAGGCTGGTGGCAGGATTTTATCGGCAAAGGCTTAGCCTTTGATACCGAAAAATATTTCTTTATTTGTAGTAATGTTTTAGGTGGTTGTAAAGGCACAACAGGTCCTTCTTCAATTGATCCACAAACAAATAAACCTTACGGTAGCCAATTCCCGATTATTACGGTTCAAGATATTGTTAATGTACAAAAAGCCTTAATTGATTACTTAGAAATTCCAATTCTCCACGCTGTCATTGGTGGCTCTTTTGGTGGAATGCAAGCCACGCAATGGGGCATTAGCTACCCGGATCAGGTACGTAATATTATCAACCTTTGTTCTTCACTTACTTTAAGTGCGGAAGCGATTGGTTTTAACCACGTTATGCGTCAGGCGATTATTAATGACCCACATTTCAACGGTGGAGATTATTATGATGGCATCGCACCCGATAATGGCTTAAAAATTGCCCGAATGTTAGGAATGCTGACTTACCGCACGGATATTCAGCTGGCTAAAGCTTTCGGGCGGGAAACCAAACAGCAAGGGCAAATTTGGGGTGATCATTTTCAAGTAGAATCTTACTTAAGCTATCAAGGCACAAAATTTTTAGGTCGATTTGATGCCAATACTTACCTTCGCTTATTAAGAGCCTTAGATTTGTATGACCCCGCACTTGGCTATGAAAATGAAGAAGCTGCGTTAAAACGCATTAAAGCCAATTATGTTTTTGTAGCAGTAACCAGCGATCAGCTATTCAAACAAGTTGATGTGTATAAAAGCAAACAGAAATTAGAACAAGCCGGGGTGAATTTGGATTTTCACGAGTTCCACTCTGATTTCGGACACGATGCCTTTCTGGTTGATTATGATTTCTTCGAGCCGATGATTAAAAAAGGGCTGGAAAAGTAAATTTGCATTTTTTAAGAAAAATTTAACCGCTTGTATTTCTTATTATTTCCCCATCAGAAATAATCTTTTGCTTTTTTGCATCTTTTTCTCTTTATTTGCTCTATTTATACTGTACTCGACTAAATAAATGGAGAAATAAGATGAAAAAATTACCAGCCCTCTTTGTCGGGCACGGCAACCCGATGAACACACTCGATGCTCAAAACCCGTTTAATCTAGGCTTCAAACAGATCACCAAAACCTTTGAAAAACCAAAAGCGATTTTAATGATTTCCGCTCATTGGTATAGCAGTAAAATTACAGATTACAAGCGGTCAAAATCCCGAATTAATTTACGATTTCCACGGTTTCCCTGAAGAGTTGAGCCAAGTAACTTACCCTGCTCAAGGCTGCCCTGAGTTAGCTGAACATATTCAGCAGCTTTTACTGCCGGAACAAGCGGAACTCAACCCAACACGTGGTTACGATCACGGAATGTGGTCTGTACTGAAACACCTTTACCCAGAAGCAGATATCCCCGTCATTCAGCTGAGTATTCACCGCAACCAGCCGGCGAAATGGCATTTTGAATTAGCCCAAAAATTAAAACCATTGCGTGAACAAGGCGTGCTGATTATCGGCAGTGGTAACATTGTACATAATTTACGGGCAATTAGCTGGCAACATATGGAACAGATTGGAGCTGGGTATGATTGGGCATTTGCCTTCCGTGAATATATCAATCAGGCGATTGTGGACGGCAACTATGATGCAATTATCGAAACCCAACAATTCGGACAAGCAGCAGAGCTTTCAATTCCCACACCAGAGCATTACTTGCCATTGCTTTATGTTGTTGCTCAACAAGAAGAGAATGAAGAAATTACTTTCTTTAATGATGAACTGGTCGGCGGATCGCTAAGTATGACATCAATAAAAATCGATTAGTCTAAATAGCAAAGCCCCACTAAGGAATTTCCTAGTGGGGCTTATTTATTATTTTTAGAAATTATTTCTGACGCATTGCAGGGAATAAAATCACATCACGGATTGATGGTGCATTAGCAAAAATCATTGCCAGGCGGTCAATCCCTAAGCCTTCACCTGCGGTTGGTGGTAAACCGTGTTCTAACGCCACGATAAAGTCTTCATCTTTAAACATCGCTTCATCATCACCTGCATCTTTTGCGGCTACTTGAGCATCAAAACGTTCTGCTTGGTCTTCCGCATCATTTAATTCTGAGAAACCGTTACCGATTTCACGACCACCAATAAATAATTCAAAACGATCCGTTACTTCAGGGTTTTCATCATTACGGCGAGCAAGTGGCGAAATTTCCGCTGGGTGAGCCATTAAGAAAGTCGGCTGAATTAACTGGTGCTCTGCTACTTCTTCAAAAATTGCATTCACAACAGAACCTAAGCCCCAGGATTTTTGAATTTCAATACCTAAACCTTTTGCAATTTCAACTGATTTTTCAAAGCTGTCTAAATCTTCACGCTTAATGCCATTGCCATATTTCACAATCGCATCGTGCATTGTGATACGCTCAAACGGTTTGCCGAAATCGAACACATATTCACCGTAAGGTACATCGGTTGTACCTAAAATATCTAACGCCAATTTGCGTAATAATTCTTCGGTGTTGTCCATTAAATCGTGGTAGTCCGCATAGGCTTGGTAATATTCAATCATTGTAAATTCAGGATTGTGGCGAACAGAAACCCCCTCGTTACGGAAGTTACGGTTTAATTCAAATACTCGCTCAAAACCACCCACTACTAAGCGTTTTAAATAAAGCTCAGGGGCGATACGCAAATACATATCCACATCTAACGCATTGTGGTGCGTTACAAACGGTTTTGCTGCTGCACCGCCTGGAATTACTTGCAACATTGGCGTTTCAACTTCGATAAAATCTCTATCTAAAAAGAATTTACGAATGCCCGAAACTACCTGTGAACGAATCATAAAGGTACGGCGTGATTCTTCGTTAGAAATTAAATCCAAATAACGCTGACGATAGCGAGTTTCTAAATCCGTTAAACCGTGATGTTTATCCGGTAACGGACGTAATGCTTTGGTTAAAAGTTGTACTTCTGAACAACGAACGGTTAATTCACCTGTTTTAGTTTTAAATAGCGTTCCTTCAACACCAATAATATCGCCTAAGTCCCAAAGGCTCACTTTCTCTTCGTAAATGCTTTCAGCCAAGTTATCACGAGCAACATAAAGCTGAATTGCACCGCTAACATCTTGAATAGTAAAGAAAGAGGCTTTACCCATTACACGTTTTAGCATAATACGACCGGCAACTTTCACTTGAATATTTTGTTCTTTTAATGCTTCGCCTTCTACTTCATCATATTGACTATGTAAATCTTTTGCTAACGCATCACGGCGGAAAGTATTTGGGAAAGCATTACCCTGCTCACGAATTTTAGTCAATTTTTCACGGCGGGCTAACATTTCCCCATTAAGATCTAATTCTTGATTTTCTACTTCAGACATTGAATTACCTTAGATTTCAAAATTTGGATAAATAAAACTAAGCGATTATACGTTATTTTAGGCAATTTTGGTAGGAAACAAGCGGTCATATTTTCGATAAATTTTGCAAAAAAAGAGGATTAAGGCTAAATAGCTTAAATCCTCTAATCAATCACATCACAACAACATCAAACTGTTCTTGATGATAATACGGCTCAACTTTTATCTCAATTTTTGATCCGATAAAGGCTTGCAGTTCCGCTAATAGTGCGTGGCTTTCTTCATTAATTAAGTAATCCGCCACCTCTTTAGAAGCATAAACGTGCATTTTTTCTGCTTTGAATAAATGATGAACTCGCACAATTTCACGCATAATTTCATAACAAACTGTTTCAACTGTTTTCACCGTACCTCGTCCTTGACATTCAGGGCAATCACAGCAAAGAATACGTTCTAAACTTTCACGCGTACGTTTACGCGTCATTTCAACCAAACCAAGCTGGGTAAAACCATTGACATTGGTTTTTACTCTATCACCTTTTAATGCGTCTTGTAATGACTGCAATACCAAATTGCGGTGTTCTTCCTCTTGCATATCAATAAAATCGATAATGATGATGCCACCTAAATTACGCAATTGAAGCTGATGTGCAATTGCCTGCGTGGCTTCAATATTCGTATTGAAAATGGTGTGAGCGAGATTTCTATGTCCGACAAACGCTCCTGTATTGATGTCAATCGTTGTCATCGCCTCTGTTTGTTCAATAATCAGATAACCGCCTGATTTTAGGTTTACCCGTTTATTAAGTGCTTTCTGAATAGACTCTTCTACACCATAAGCATCAAATAAGGTTTTTGCTCCGGTGTATAAACTCACGGAATTCGTCAGTTCCGGCATAAACTCGGTTAAAAACTCTTTAACTTGCTCGCAGGTAATTTTGGAATCGATCCAAACTGCGTTAATATGCGTACCGATAAAATCTCTCAATACACGTTGAGCCAACGCCAACTCACCATAAAGCATTGATTTAGCAGGATACTTCGTCTTACGCTCCAACACTTTACGCCATAAGCGTTTTAGAAATGCCACATCTTGCTTTAAACTTTCTTCGCTTGCTTCTTCCGCTGCTGTACGAACAATAAATCCGCCTAATTCATCGCAATAAGGCTCAACCAATGCTTTTAAACGCTCACGTTCTGCCTCACTTTCAATACGTTGTGAAACCCCAACGTGGCTATTTTCAGGCATAAAAACCAAATAGCGAGACGGCAAGGTAATATCCGTAGTCAGTCTCGCTCCTTTTGTACCAATCGGATCTTTAACGACTTGAACAACAATATCTTGCCCTTCACGAACCAACTCAGCAATATCTTTTACCACAAATTGTTTTTTCTCATTTTCATCAACACATTCCGTGTGAGAAACAATATCGGAGGCGTGCAAAAAAGCCGCTTTTTCTAAACCAATATCCACAAAAGCAGATTGCATTCCGGGCAATACTCGAGTTACACGCCCTTTGTAAATATTTCCCACAATGCCACGTTTTGCCTCACGTTCAATGTGGAGTTCTTTTAGTAAGCCGTTTTCAACCAATGCTACCCTTGTCTCACTCGGGGTTACATTGACTAATAATTCTGTTCCACTCATCGTTTATCTCTAGCTATAAAATTAAATTGTAATAAGTGTATCACTTTGCTTTTAAGAAAAAAATTAAATCACTCAATTTCTTACTTACTCGAAAAAGTAAATACTCTACAAGCGGTTATTTTTATGAGTTTTTTTGCAATTTTTCCTAAATTTTGCTATTTTCTACCACAAATTTTTAACAAGAGAAAAATGATGACTGAACAAACTTTTATTACCGGTAAAGATGCTGCACTTGAAGACAGTATTTCTACCTTTCAACATAAATTAAAAACCCTTGGTTTTAACATTGAAGAAGCGTCTTGGTTAAACCCTGTGCCGAATGTGTGGTCGGTGCATATTCGTGATGCGGACTGTCCACAATGTTTCTCAAATGGTAAAGGGGCAAGTAAAAAAGCAGCTTTGGCGTCTGCATTGGGCGAGTATTTTGAGCGTTTATCCACTAACTATTTCTGGGCGGATTTCTATTTAGGTCAAGAAATTGCGAATAGTGATTTTGTGCACTACCCAACTGAAAAATGGTTCCCGATTGAAGATGAAGATGTGCCGCCACCGGAAATGATGGACGATTTCCTTTGGGAATATTTCGATCCGAATGGCGAACTTACTCCGGAATTATTGGTTGATTTGCAATCAGGAAATTACGATCGTGGTATCGTAACATTGCCTTATGTTCGCCAATCGGATAATCAAACGGTTTATATTCCGCAAAGCATTATTGGCAACTTATTTGTGTCAAACGGTATGTCGGCAGGTAACACAAAAAACGAAGCTCGTGTACAAGGTTTATCGGAAGTATTCGAGCGTTTCGTGAAACACCGTATTATCACTGAAGCAATCAGCTTGCCTGAAATTCCACAATCGGTGATTGATGGATACCCGACAATCAAAGCTTCTATCGAAAAACTAGAGCAAGAAGGCTTCCCGATCCTTTGTTATGACGCTTCATTAGGCGGTGAATTCCCGGTTATTTGTGTGATTTTACTCAATCTACAAAACGGCACTTGTTTTGCTTCTTTCGGAGCTCATCCGAATTTCCAAGTTGCCTTTGAGCGTACCGTAACCGAGCTTCTACAAGGTCGTAGCTTAAAAAATTTAGATGTGTTTGCTCCACCATCTTTCAATAATGATGATGTGGCAGATCACGCTAATATGGAAACCCATTTTATTGATTCAAGCGGTCTAATTTCGTGGGATCTTTTCAAACGTGATGCAGATTATCCGTTTGTGCATTGGGATTTCTCAGGCACTACCGAGCAAGAATTCAATAATATGATCTCGATTTTCAATAAGCATAATCAGCCTGTTTATATTATGGATTACGAGCATTTAGGCGTATACGCTTGTCGTATCTTAGCTCCGGGAATGTCGAATATTTACCCAAGCGATGACTTAATTTACGCTAACAACAATATGGGTATGGATTGGCGTGAAATCTTGTTAGATTTGCCACATTTCCATCACGATGCCGAAACTTATCAAGAATTACTGGATGAGTTAGACGAACAAAGCATTGATGATTTAACCCGTGTGCGTGAGTTTATCGGTGTGGTTGCTGAAAAGGGTTCAGCAATGCAAACCTTGCGTATCGGCGAGCTGAAATCAATGCTTCACTTGGCTCTCGGCAACTTAGAGCAAGCGTTGGATTGGGCAAACTGGACAGCAAATATGAACGCCAGCGTGTTCACCGCAGAACGCAACAATTACTACCGCTGCTTAATCAGCACCATTGAGTTATTCCTTGATGAAAATCGTGAGCCGGCTCAATACCGTTCCGTATTTGAGAAAATGTATGGTGTTGAGGCGGTAGAATTTGCCTGGAATGCCGTGCAAGGGGGTAATCCGTTTAACGGTTTAACCGCTTCTGATGAAACGCTAGAAAATATGATCGCTCATCAGAAATTACTCAATGCTTACCGCAAAGTGCAAAAAGCGAAAGTAAATCCGATTGCAAGATAATTTATCTCCCCTCTTTCCCATTAAAAGGAAAGAGGGATTTTTCTAACAACAAGTTTAATTCCAATGATCGACTTCCGCCCTTTTTATCAACAAATTGCCACCACACCGCTTTCTGCTTGGCTAGAAACCCTGCCATTACAGCTCAAACAGTGGGAAAAATCCACCCACGCTGATTATACTAAATGGGCAAAAATTGCAGATTTTTTGCCAAATTCGACCGCTTGTATCAACCTAAAAGATAAGGTGGAATCTATTCCAATGCAGCCGTTATCTGAGGGCGAAATCAAGCAAATTACCCATCACTTAAAACAGCTAATGCCGTGGCGTAAAGGTCCATACCACTTGCATGGTATCCATATTGATACCGAATGGCGTTCTGATTTTAAATGGGATCGTGTACTCCCTCATCTATCTCCATTGGAGGGAAGAACCATCTTAGATGTGGGCTGCGGCAGCGGTTATCATATGTGGCGAATGGTGGGCGAGGGGGCAAAAATGGTCGTCGGCATTGACCCAACCGAACTTTTCCTCTGCCAATTTGAAGCGGTAAGAAAACTACTCGGCAATGATAGACGGGCAAACCTCATTCCACTCGGGATCGAACAAATGCAACCTCTTGCCGCTTTTGACACCGTATTTTCAATGGGCGTGTTATATCACCGCAAATCACCACTTGATCATCTTTCACAGCTTAAAGCTCAGCTTGTAAAAGGGGGAGAATTGGTGCTGGAAACTTTAGTGATTGATGGTGATGTGAATGATGTTCTCGTACCGGCAGATCGCTATGCAAAAATGAAAAATGTTTACTTCATTCCTTCTGTGCCAGCGCTGATTAATTGGCTGGAAAAAGTGGGCTTTAAAAATGTGCGTTGTGTGGACGAGGCAATCACGACTCTTGAAGAACAGCGTAAGACGGATTGGTTAGAAAATGAGAGTTTGGTGGATTTCTTAGATCCAAATGATCACACCAAAACCATTGAGGGCTACCCGGCACCGAATCAGGCCGTGATTTTAGCGAATGCTTAAT